>DATIVM010000325.1:0-4517 GCA_035465975.1 Usitatibacter sp. | reverse complement strand
GCACCCCGCGCGCGATGATCGCGGCGCTGCGACGCCTGGGCGGGCTGGAGCAGGGCGCGCTCCCGCAGGCCTTCCAGGCGCACGGCATCGCCGAGGGGAGCCGCTTCCTCGGCCTCTTCGCGAGCCATCCCCCGCTCGAGGAACGCATCGCGGCGCTCGAGAGCCGGCGCCCGTCCTAGCCGGCTGCGGCGGGGCGCGCCTTGCCGATCGCGCTCGTCGTCGTCGCGACGGTCCTCACCCACACCGCGTTCAACGGCGGGCGGCTCGCCATCTCCCTCACGGCGCTCGCCGCCGGCGCGACGCCGTTCACCGTCGGCGTGCTGATGTCGCTCATCGCGGCGCTCCCCATGCTGCTCGCGGTGCCCGCCGGGCGGCTGGTGGACCGCATCGGCGTGCGCTACCCGATCCTCGCCGGCGTGGCCCTCCTCGGGCTGTCGGTGTCGGTCCCCGCCGCCTTCCACGTCGTGCCGGCGCTCTATGTCGCCGCGGCCGGCTCCGGCCTCGGCTTCATGCTGTTCCACATCTCCATCCAGCACGCGGTCGGCGAATCGAGCACCGAGGCGAAGCGCCGGGACGCGTTCGGCTGGCTCTCGCTCGGCTTCTCGATCTCCAACTTCCTCGGCCCCACGGTCGCCGGGTTCTCGATCGACGCCATCGGCCATCGCGGCACCTTCGCCGTGGTCTCGGTCTTCGCGGCCGCGAGCCTGGCGGTGCTCGCTACGCGCCGCCACCACTTCCGCCATTCGCCGCACCGGCGCCACGACGGCGTGCCGCGCCGGGCGCGCGAGCTCCTCGCCAACCCGGAGCTGCGCCGCGTGTTCGTGGTGACCGGCCTCCTCGCGAGCGCCTGGGATCTCTTCACCTTCGCGGTGCCCGTCTACGGCAACTCGATCCACCTGAGCGCCTCGACGATCGGCCTCATCCTCGCGAGCTTCGCCCTGGCGACGTTCGTGGTGCGCGTCGCGCTGCCGTGGATCTCGCGCCGCCTGCGCGAGTGGACCATGATCACGGCCACCTTCGCGATCGCCTGCGTCGCCTACGCGTTCTTCCCGATGGTCCGCACGGTGCCGCTCCTCGCGACGATCGCGTTCCTCCTCGGGCTCGGCCTGGGCGCCACGCAGCCCTCGATCCTTTCGCTGCTCTACGCCATGGCGCCGGCCGGCCGGGGCGCCGAGGCGGTGGGCGTGCGCTCGTTCGTGCTCGCGGCGAGCAGCACGTTCCTTCCCCTCGCCTTCGGGGGCGCCGGCGAGGCGCTGGGGATGCTTCCGGTCTTCTGGGCGATGGCGAGCGCGCTCGCCGGCGGCGGCCTCATCGCCAACCGCCGCCGCGCCGCCGGGCCCTCTTGAGGCCGCCGGACCCGCCCCCACCTTCCAGCCGGAGGGCCCCGCGGGCAACCGCGTGATGCGCCGCACAAGACGCTCCAAGTGCCTCTGTTAAAATGCGATTCCGGGATTGGGAGAAACCATGCCGATTTACGAGTACCGGTGCGAGAGCTGCGGCCACCAGCAGGAATTCCTGCAGAAGGTGGCCGACGCGCCGCTCACCGTCTGCACCCGCTGCGGGAAGCCCAGCTTCTCGAAGATGGTCACCGCCGCCGGCTTCCAGCTGAAGGGCAGCGGTTGGTACGCGACCGACTTCAAGGGCAGCGGCGCCAAGCCCGCGGCGAAGGCCGCCGACGCGCCGAAGGGAGAATCCAAGCCCGCGGACGGCGAGAAGAAGAAGGCCTCGGGGGGATGCGGGGGCGGCGGCTGCGCGTGCCATTGACGCGCCCGCGCGCCCGCGCCTGATGGCGTCCCCGAAGCCCCGCGCACGATGAGCACGCTGCGCCGCTATTTCGTCGCGGGGTTGCTCGTCTGGATCCCGCTCGGCATCACGCTGTGGGTCCTCGCGCTCCTGGTGGACGCGATGGACCAGTCGCTCCTGCTGCTGCCGCAGCGCTACCGCAGCGAGGCCCTGTTCGGCTTCCACGTCCCGGGGCTCGGGATCATCCTCACGGTGGCGATCGTGCTCGCCACCGGCGCTCTCGCCGCGAACTTCTTCGGCCGCAAGCTCCTCGCGCTCGGCGACGCGATGCTGTCGCGCATTCCCATCGTCCGCTCGGTCTACGGCGGCGTGAAGCAGATCAGCGACACGCTGTTCTCGCCGGAGGGCAAGGCCTTCCGGCGCGCGGTGCTGGTCAGGTACCCGCACGGGGACGCGTGGACCGTCGCGCTCGTCACCGGGACGCCGCAGCACGAGGTCGCCGACATTCTCGGCGAAGACCAGATCTCGGTCTTCGTGCCCACCACGCCCAACATCACGGCGGGATTCTTCCTCATCGTGCCGCGCTCGGAGACCCGTCCGCTCGAAATGACGGTCGACGACGCGCTCAAGTACATCATCTCGATGGGGGTTGCGGAACCCCTCCCCCGCTTGCCACGGCCCGAGAGGAACGCCTCCGGGACCGACCCCAATCCGCTGCCGTCGCCGAGAACGTAGGCGACGGCGCGGAAGAAGCAAGACAACGGATCCGGATAGCGCCGTCGTCCCCGTGACGACGGGGACCCATTCCAATGGATTCCCAATGGATTCCCGCCTGCGCGGGAATGACGACAGGGATTCCCGCCTGCGCGGGAATGACGAACGAATGCGAACCGATTACTGCGGCAACATCGACACCCGATACCTCGGCCAGTCCGTGACGCTCTTCGGCTGGGCGCACCGCCGGCGCGACCACGGCGGCGTGATCTTCATCGACCTGCGCGATCGCGAGGGGCTCGTGCAGGTGGTCTGCGACCCGGACCGCCCCGAGACCTTCGCCGTCGCCGACCGCGTGCGCGGCGAATTCGTGCTGCGCGTGAAGGGCCTGGTGCGCCGGCGCCCCGAGGGCACCGTCAACCCCAACCTGCGAAGCGGCGAGGTCGAGGTGCTCGCCCACGAGCTCGAGATCCTCAACCCGTCGGTCACTCCGCCTTTCACCATGGACGAGGAGCGCATCTCGGAGGAAGTGCGCCTCAAGTTCCGCTACCTCGACCTGCGCCGCGAGCCGATGCAGAAGGCGCTTCGCACGCGGCACGCGGCCGCGCGCGCGGTGCGCGCCTACCTCGACGCCAACGGCTTCGTCGAGGTGGAGACGCCGGTGCTCTACAAGTCCACGCCGGAGGGCGCCCGCGAGTTCCTCGTGCCCTCGCGCATCCACGACGGGCAGTTCTACGCGCTGCCGCAGTCGCCGCAGCTCTTCAAGCAGCTGCTCATGGTGGCGGGCCTCGACCGCTACTACCAGATCGTGAAGTGCTTCCGCGACGAGGACCTGCGCGCCGACCGGCAGCCCGAGTTCACGCAGATCGACATCGAGACCTCGTTCCTCACCGAGCGCGAGATCCAGGACGTCATGGAGGGGCTCGTGCGCGACCTCTTCAGGAAGGTGCTCGACGTGGACCTCGGCCCCTTCCCGCGGCTCACCTTCGCCGAGGCGACGTCGCGCTACGGCAGCGACAAGCCCGACCTGCGCGTGACGCTCGAGCTCACCGAGCTCACGGACCTCATGAAGGAGGCCGGGTTCAAGGTGTTCAGGTCCGCGGCGGAGCTGCGCGACGGGCGCGTGGCGGCGCTGCGCGTTCCGGGCGGGAACGACCAGTTCACGCGCAAGGAGCTCGACGACCTCGCCCCCTTCGTCGCCATCTACGGCGCCAAGGGCCTCGCCTACATCCGCGTGAACGATCCCTCGAAGCCCAACGAGGAGGGGCTGCAGTCGCCGATCGTGAAGTTCCTCGCGCCCGGAATCCTGCAGGCGATCCTCGAGCGCACCGCGGCGAAGGCGGGCGACGTGATCTTCTTCGGCGCCGACAAGCGCAAGATCGTGAACGACGCGCTCGGCGCGCTGCGCGTGAAGGTGGGCCACGAGAAGGGCCACTTCGTGCCCGGCTGGCGCCCCTGCTGGGTGCTCGACTTCCCCGCCTACGAGCACGACGAGGAGACCGGCCGCTGGGGCGCCGCGCACCATCCCTTCACAGCGCCCAAGGACGAGCACGTGGAGTTCATGGAGCAGGATCCGGGCAAGGTCCTCGCCAAGGCCTACGACATCGCGCTCAACGGCTGGGAGATCGGCGGCGGCTCGGTGCGGATCCATCGCGCCGAGGTGCAGGCGAAGCAGTTCCGCGTGCTCGGCATCGGCGAGGACGAGCAGCGCGCGAAGTTCGGGTTCCTCCTCGACGCGCTTTCGTACGGCGCGCCCCCGCACGGCGGCATCGCGTTCGGCCTGGACCGCCTGGTGGCGCTGATGACCGGCGTGGAGCAGATCCGCGACGTGATCGCCTTCCCGAAGACGCAGCGCGGGCAGGACCTCATGGTGGAGGCGCCGAGCCCCGTACCCGAGAAGCCGCTGCGGGACTTGCCCATCCGGCTTCGCAACGCGCCAAAGGCGGAAAACGCAGATGAACGCAGATGAAACGCGGATGAACGCGGATGAAGTGAGGCCGAAGTGCCTGTCGCGCTGATAGCACACGGCGGGGCGGGCAACTGGAGGCCCGGGTCCGAGG
>DATIVM010000324.1:0-7083 GCA_035465975.1 Usitatibacter sp. | reverse complement strand
CCGCGCGAGGCTCTCGGTGGTGACCGCGCTCACGCGCCTCCCCGCGGCAACGCCAGCACGCGCTCGTACTGGTCGAGCACGGCGTCGATCGAATGGCTCTCGGCGAAATGCGCCGCGGCGCGCCGCGAGGCCGCGCGCCAGTGCGCATCGTCGGCCATCAGGCGTTCGATGCGCGCCGCGGCGTCCGCCACGTCCGAAGCGATGTCGTAGGCGGGCTCGCCGCCGCGGCGCGAGCCGGTGTCGATGAAGCCCACCGTCGGGATGCCGCGCGACCACGCCTGCAGGAATGTGTTGGGGAAGCCTTCGTAGAGCGAGGTGTTGAGCACGACGCGCGCGCCGTCGAAGGCGCGCTCGGCCTCGGCGAAGGGCACGAAGCCGCGCACCTCGAGGTTGGGAATGGTGCGCGCGGCCTCCTCCATGGCGCGCCGGTACCCGGCCTCGCGCTCGCCGCCGGGGTCCGGCCCGCCGATCATCACGAAGCGGTGGCGCGGCAGCCGGCGCGCGAGCTCGAAGAGCATCTCGCACCGCTTGCTCGGCCCGACCCTCGAGGCCCACAGGACGTAGCCCGCGGGATCGCCGCGCGCGCCCGCCGGGGGCACGTAGCAGCTCGGGATCATGACGCCCTCGCGCCCGTAGTGCTCGCGCAGCGTCCGGCGCTGCACCTCGTTCTGCACGATGACCTCGTCCACGCGCCGCACGCCCCACTGGTAGATGCGCCGGTCGCGCGCGTAGCGGATGTCCTCCTCGCCGGGAACGAAGTCGACGTCGGATGCGCCCGCGTAGACGGACCGCCGGCCGTTCATGCGGCAGAACTGGGCCATGTAGGCCGTGGTGACCGCGGAGGTGCGCTGGTAGTAGACATCGGCATCGACGCGCTTCAACGCGCGCCAGATCGACGTGAGCCGGGGATGCACGAAGCGCAGCACCGGGATGCCCTCGTCCGGCTTGTGGATCCTGTGGACCGTGACGCCCTTCGCCTCGGCGCGGTCGGGCTGGCCGTAGTCGAGGCAGATCATCGACACGCGCCAGCCGCGCCGCGCGAGGCCGGGGGCGATCATGCTCTGCTGCACCTCGGCGCCGCCGACCACGCGGATCGATGCGTCGCCGGCGAGCACCGGCCAGGTGGTGGGCGCGACGAAGCACACGTGCGGCTTCGCCACGGCGGCGAGGCGCGGGGCGCGCCGCGCCGCGGCGACGGGCGCCTCGTCCGCCTCAAGCGGCGCGCGCAAGCGCAGGGGTCCTGAGGTAGCGTTGGTAGACACGCTCGAGCTCCACGGTGGCGTTCTCGATGCTGGCGTGCGCGCGCACCCAGCGCTTCTGTTCCCGGGCGATCGCGTCGCGCTCGCCGTAGGCGTCGAGGATCGCCCACGCGAGGTCGTCGGGATTGCGGCTCGCCACGACCTGCGCGGGGCGCGGCAGGATGCGGCGGATGTCCGAGTAATCGGTGCTCACCACGGGCACGCCGAGCACCATCGCCTCGAGCACCACGTTGGGGAATCCCTCGCGGCACGAGGTCATGTACAGCACGTCGCTCTGCGCCACGATCGCCGGCACGTCGGTGCGCGCGCCGGCGAACTTCACCTTCTCGGCGATCGCCTGCGCCGCGAAGTGGCGCATCACCGAGGCCTTGTACTCGCTGCTGTCGGAATGGATGCCGGCGCGGTAGCTGCCCGCGCTCGCGAGCTGGTCGCCCACGAAGAGCACGCGCCAGTCGGGATCGGCCCGCACCAGGCGCGCCGCGACGTCGATCGCGAGGTGGTAGTCCTTGGCGGGCTTGATGGCGCCCACCAGGCAGGCGAGCTTGTGGCGGCCGGGACCGAAGAACTCGGCGCGGTAGTCCGCCTTGCTCGCCGCCTGCCGCTCCAGCTCCTCGATGCGCAGGCCGTTCCAGACGACGTGGCAGCGCTCCGGCGGGAATCCGTAGAGGCGCTGCGCGAAGGCGCTCCCCGAGTGGGTGTTCGCGACCAGCCCGTCGGTGAGCGCGCGCGTGAGGCGATGGGCGAGGTACTGCGTGCGCGAGATCTCGTAGTTGTCGCTGCGCTCGGAGTTGAGCACCGGGATGCCGGTGCCGAACGCCGCGATGCGCGCGTAGATGTCGCCGTCGAAGAGGAAGCCGTGCACGATGTCCGGCCGCCATTGGCGCAGGTAGCGGCGCAACCGCGCGAGCACCGCCGGGTCGAGCTTCCAGCGCTTCTGGTCGACGGCGAGCTCGACGCCCGAGCCCTCCAGCTCCTTCGCGCGCGGCACCTCGCGGTTGAGCGTGTAGATCGCCGCCTCGTGGCCGCGGCGCACCAGCTCGCGCGCGAGCTCGACCACCTGCTTCTGGGCGCCACCCAGCGTGAGCTCGCTAATGGTGAACAACACGCGCATGGATCGCTCCTTCGGTTCTTCGTTCGTATCCGGCATCCCAGCGGCTGCGCCACATCTCGAAGGCGAGCAGCAGCCAGACCTTTTGCACGTCGAGTCGGTCGTTGCCCGGGCCGCCCTCGCGGAAATTGGCGACCGCGCGCGCGACCGAGGCGGGGTCGAACAGCCCGCCCGCGCGGATGCGCTCCGGGGCGAGGTATTCGTCGAGGAGCGGCGCGAGCTCCCCGCGCAGCCACGCGGCGAGCGGGATCGCGAAGCCCTGCTTGGGCCGCTCGATGAGATCCCTCGGCACGTGCCTGTAGAGGATCCGGCGCAGCAGGTGCTTGGTGCCGAGCGCGCCGCGGCGCATGCCGAGCGGCAGGCGCAGCGCGAACTCGACCAGGCGGTGGTCGAGCATCGGCTCGCGGCCCTCGAGGCCCGCGGCCATCGTGGTGCGATCGACCTTGGCGAGGATGTCGTCGGGGAGGTAATGGCGCAGGTCGCAGTGCACCATCTGGTCGGCGACGCCGCCCGGCCCGTCCACGCGCGCGCGCGGCTCGACCTCGCCGCCGAGGAGGTCCGCGATCTCCCACGGCGTCCAGAACGACATCGCCAGGTCGTAGACCGTCGGCGCGTCGACCTCGGGCAGCATCACCGAGAGCTTCGCGAGGCGCTCGAGGATCGCGCGGCGCGCGGCGTGGCGCGTGCCGGCGGGAAGCGGAAGGCGCTCGGCGGCGGCCTGCAGGCGCGCCCGGTCGAAGGCCGAAAGCGGCTTCGCGAGCGCGCGTCGCGCCGCGCCCGGCCAGCGCGAGAGCGCGCGGTGGCGGTCGAGCACCACGCCGTAGTGCGCGTAGCCGCAGAAGAGCTCGTCGCCGCCGTCGGCCGAGAGCGCGACCTTCACGTGCTCGCGCGCCATTCTCGAGACGAGATACGTCGGCACGCCCGAGGTGTCGCCGAACGGCTCGTCGAACAGGTCGCCCCAGCGGGCGAGCACGTCCTTCATGTCGCTCGCGGTCACGATGCGCTCGCAGTGGCGCGTGCCGAGGTGCCCGGCCACCCGCTTCGCGTGGCGCGATTCGTCGAAGCGCTCGTCGTCGAAGCCGATGGTGAAGGTGCGCACCTCCCCGCCCCCGTAGCGCTGCAGGAGTGCCGCGACGACGCTCGAATCGACGCCGCCGGAAAGGAACACGCCGACCGGAACGTCGGACACCATGCGGTAGCGGAACGCGTCGACGAGCAGCGTCTCCAGCCGGCGCTCGAGCTCCTCCTCGGGCATGTCGAGCGGCGCCTCGCCGCAGGGCGGCGCCCAGTAGCATCGCGCGACCGGCTCGCCCACCTCGCCCAGCTCGAGCCAGTGCCCGGGCGGGAGCTTCGACACCCCCTGGTAGATGGAGCGCGGCGCCGAGACGTAGCCGAACTGCAGGTACTCGCCGAGCGCGTCGCGATCGATCCCGCACTCCCAGCGCGAGAAGGCGCGCAGGGCCTTGAGCTCCGAGCCGAACCAGAACGCGCGCCCGTCCCACGCGTAGTAGAGCGGCTTCACGCCCATGCGGTCGCGCAGCAGCACGAGGCGGCGCTCGCGCTCGTTCCAGATGGCGATGGCGAACATGCCGACGAAGCGCTCCGCGGCGGCGATGCCCCACTGCTCCCAGGCGGCGAGCACCACCTCGGAGTCGCCGCTGCTGCGGAAGCGGTGGCCGAGCGCTTCGAGCTCGCTCCTCACCGCGGCGAAGTTGTAGATCTCGCCGTTGAAGACCATGGCGAGCGCGCCATCGCGCGAATGCATCGGCTGGTGGCCGAGCGGCGAGAGGTCGAGGATCGAGAGGCGCGTGTGGCCGAGCCCCACGCGCGCGCCGGGCCGCACCCACACGCCGCTGTCGTCCGGCCCGCGTTGCCGCAGCGACTGCACCGAGGCGCCGAGGTCCGCGAGCCACGGCGCCGGGTCGCCGCGCCGCACCCAGTATCCGGTGATTCCGCACATCGCCTACGCCTTTCCGGCCGCGGCGGCGCGCGCGCGCATCCGCAGCCCGTACATGAGCCCCACCCCGAGCCACAGGAAGCTCTGCTCGGGCACCGGGAAGAAGCTGCTGCCCGCGACGTTCGCGATCACGAAGCCGAGGAGCCCCGCCGCCGCGCCCTCGAAGAAGCCCGCCACTTCCGGGTCGAGCGATGGATCGCGCGCGAGCGCGCGGAAGCCGCGCCACACGTGGCCGATCCAGAAGGCGAGGAGGAGCACCAGGCCGATCGCGCCGGTGTCGAGCACCGCCTGCAGCCACGCGCTGTGCGGGTGCGTCACCTGCAGCATGTGTCCGGTGCGCATCGCCGGCGCCCAGAGGATCGATTGCAGCCCGTGGCCCCAGATGGGACTGTCGGCGGCGAACGGCAGGAGCGGCAGCCAGATGCCGGTGATGCGCCCCGCGCTCACCGCGTTCACGCCCTGCCCCATGCCCATGTCGAGGCGCGACCACACCGCGCCGGGCATCAGCGCGAGCGCGACCGGCAGCAGCATCGCGCCGAGGATCAGCGTCTTGAGCTTGCGGCGCGAGAAGAGGTAGATCGCGTTCACGATCACGAACGCCACGATCGCGCCGCGCGAGAACGTGAGCACCAGCGCCGCGCAGACGAGCCCCATCGAAAGCAGGAGGAACGCCTTGAGCGAGGGCCGCGGCGTGCGGTCCCAGATGAAGAGCAGCAGCGCGTAGGCGGTGGCGTAGAGCCGTCCCAGGTCGTTCGCGTGCATGCCGAGCGGCGAGAGGAACGAGCGCTCGTAGGTGCCGGCGAGCTGCGAGAGGTGCACCCCCGAGGTGGCGATGAACACGACCACGAGGAGCGCCATCACCCACATCGAGACCAGCATCGGCGTGAGGAAGCGCCCGGTGGTGCGGCTGTGGCCCACGGCCACGCCCACCAGCATCGCGTAGAGCACGAGGAGCAGCGGCTTCAGCACCAGGTCGCGGAGGTAGCCGCCCGCCGCGTCGTACTCGATCCAGTCGAGCTCGCGGAAGATGCCGGGGATCTCGTGCACGTGCGAGACGCCGAGCATCGCGCCCGCGAGGATCGGGACCACGTAGAGCAGGAGGAGCGGCCGGCTGCCGAGCGAGCGGATCGCGCCGCGCCCGGCGTAGTTCAGCACGTACGAGAAGAGCGTCGTCGCGAGGAGCAGGTTGAGCGGGTTGAGCCCCGAGATCCCGAACATCGAGTGCGGGAAGAGGAAGCTCGCGGAGATGGGCATGATGAGGATCAGCAGCACCACGCCCCAGCGGAAGTCGCGCAGGCAGAAGACGCACGCGACGAGCGAGACGCAGATGAGCGCCGCGGCGACGCCGGCGACGGCGACCGCCGCGCCGCACAGCACGCCGAACCCGAGGAGCGCGACGAAGATCGCGGCGCGGCGCAGGCGCGCATCGCCCGGGGCGGCGGAAACCGGGATCGCGGTCATGGCGACGACCTGCGCGCGCCGGCGAGGCGCTCGACCGCCGTGGGCGGCATCGCCGCGAGGAGCGCGCCGACGAAGCGGCCCTGGGCCGCGAACGCGCTCGCCGGATCGGCGGAGAGGCTCGACACGCGCACCAGCATGCCGTCGGGGATCTCGCCCCTGAATCCCGCGGCGAGCTGCACGCGCAGGCGCTCGAGGCGGCCCAGCACCACGCGCTCGCCCATGGTGAACCAGTAGGTGACCGGCTCGGCGCGCGCGCCGCGCGCGGCGACGAAGCGCGTCACGGGGATCGAGCGCCCCGCCGCGTCGAGCCGGCCGTGCGCGAGGCTCCCGATCGCGAATCCCTGCGCGGCGTAGCAGGTTTCCTGGCGGTGCGCCTTGAGCGCGTCGCTCTGGTCGCCGCCGTAAGCGACGACGAGCATCATCTGCTCGCCGGCCGAATTCACGTACGTGCGGCTCGCGAGCTGGTCGTAGAGCCGGTCGAGCTTCGCCTGCACGTCGGGCGCCGGCGCGAGCGGCGCGACGCCCGGGTCGATGCGCCAGTCGCCGAAGCTCGCGGGCAGGATCGCCTCGAGGTCGATGGGGCGCACCACCGGCTCGGGCGCGAGCCGCGGCGTCGCGAGGGCGGTGCCCGCGATGGCGATCGCCGCGCCGAGCAGCGCTCCGGCGACGCGCGGGCGATGGGTGGCGCGCGTCGAGAAGCCGATCTCCACGCCCGCGGGCCGGGAACGGCCGCGGCCCGGCTTGCCGAACATGCGGTCCAGCGCGAGCAGCATCGCGAGCGCGGCGACGAATACCAGCATCCCCGCGGCCCCGTGCACCAGGCCCTGCGCCGCGTCGTCGCCGAAATGATAGGCGACGAGCGCGAGCACGAGCACGCGCAGCGCGTTGGCCGCGACCGCGATGGGAATCACCGCCGCGAGGAGCAGCGCCGCCCGCGCGCGCAGCACGCCGCCGGTGAAGTGGGCGTAGAGGAGCGCCATCGCGAAGAGCGCGGCGATCGAGTTGAGCCCCGCGCACGCGTCCGCGATGAGCAGCGAATGGCCGCCCACGTCGAGCACGACGCCGGTGCGCGCGACCGGGTAGCCGGCCGCGCCGAGGAGCGCCGCGACGCACGCCGACACGAGGGTCTTGAGCGGCGCGGTGAGCGCCGTGAGCACGAATCCGGGAAGCGGCACGAGGAAGGCGAGGAAGGCCAGCGCGAAGCCGAAGCGCGCGAGGAGCCTCCATCCGCCGGCGAGGAGCAGCAGGCCCGCGAGGAGCGGCAGGTGCGAGCCCACCTCGAAGAGCGCGATCGACTG
>DATIVM010000323.1:0-5920 GCA_035465975.1 Usitatibacter sp. | reverse complement strand
GCCCAACCGCGTCCCGGTGCGCTCCCGCAGCCTGCTGCGGGCGGTGACCGGGTCCTACGAATCGACCGGCGCCGGCGCGGTCGTCTCGCCCGGCGTCGACGGCTCGGGCGTCGGGATCGCGTTCCTCGACTCCGGCATCATGTCGACGCACCAGGCGTTCCTGGGCGGCTCGGGCACGTCGCGCGTGAAGCGCAGCGTCGACTTCCAGAAGATCTCCGACGCGCAGCTGCTGGGCGGCTCCGACTGGAAGGGCGGCTACGACTTCAGCAAGCAGATCTATCCGGGCAGCCCCGGCCAGCAGGCGCTCGACTCGACCATCGACGCCACCGGCGCGAGCTTCCAGGATCCGCTCGGGCACGGCACCGCGGTCGCCTCGATCGCCGCCGGCCGCGACATCCTCGGCGCGACCGACACCACGGGCATCGCCCCGGGCGCCGCGCTCTACGACGTGCGCGTTCTCGACGAGAACGGCATCGGCAACGTGGCCAATGCGCTCGCCGGCATCGACTGGGTGATCTACCACAAGCGCGAATACGGCATCCGCGTGCTCAACGTGAGCCTCGCCGCGGACTCGACCGAGTCGTACCTCACCGACCCGCTGTGCCGCGCGGTGCGCAACGCCGTGGCGGCCGGCATCACGGTGGTCGTCGCGGCGGGCAACTACGGTCGCGACGCGAGCGGCAAGGAGGTGTACGGCAGCATCAGCGCGCCGGGCAACGAGCCCTCCGCCATCACCGTCGGCTCCGCCAACCCGCACGACACCGCCACGCGCGCCGACGATTCGGTCAACCTGTTCAGCTCGCGCGGCCCGACCCGCGGCGGCTACTACGACGGCAAGCACGGCTACCACGCGGACAACATCCTCAAGCCCGACCTCGTCGCGCCCGGCAACCACATCGTCGCCGCGCTCTCGACGGACGTCACCGGCACGCTGCCGAGCAACCTGCAGCTCCAGTACCCGCAGCTCGTGCTGGAGACGGGCCTCGGCAAGGGCCTCATCAAGGTGAGCGGCACGTCGTTCTCCGCGCCGGTCGTCTCGGGCGCGGTGGCGCTCATGCTGCAGGCGAACCCGGGCCTCACGCCTCCGCTCGTGAAGGCGATCCTGCAGTACACCGCCGAGGCGCTGCCCAACCAGAACCTGATGCAGCAGGGCGCGGGGCTCCTCAACGTGCCCGGCGCGCTGCAGGTGGCCGCGGCGCTCTCGCGCGACATCGCCTCGCGCGCCGCCTCCGGCTCGATCCATGTCGGCGACTCGATGCTCGCCACGGGCAGGACGATGCCCCAGCCGGTCTCGACGATCGAGGGGCGCCAGGTGAGGTGGAGCCAGTTCGTGTTCATGGGCGGCCGCCAGGTGCTCGGCGGCTCGGCGCTCGTGACGAAGTTCCAGGCGGCCTACGACCCGACCATCTCGTGGGTCGGCAAGCTCGTGACCGACACGTCCGTCGAGTATTTCCCCGGCACCTGGTACATCTCCGGCTTCCAGGAGGTCGCCACACCCCCGATGCGCCTCGTGAGCTCCGGCGTGCTGCTCATGAGCAAGGCGCTCGGCCCCAGCAACCTGAAGCTCGCCAAGGGCATCTTCACCAGCTCCGTGGACATCGCCAACGGCGTGGTGGAGTCCATGGGGATCGTGCTGTCGGAAGGCATCGTGCTCTCCGAAGGGATCGTGCTCTCCGAAGGGATCGTGCTCTCGGAAGGGATCGTCCTCTCCGAAGGCATCGTCCTGAGCGAGGGCCTGGTGCTGTCGGAAGGGCTGGTGCTGTCGGAGGGCCTGGTGCTGTCGGAAGGCGTCGTGCTGTCGGAGGGCCTGGTGCTCTCCGAGGGCATGGTGCTCAGCGAGAACGCGGGCGCGGGCGAGCCCTGATCCGCGGAACCCACGAGAACAAAGCGGGAGGCGCCATGGCGTTCATCGACATGCAGGACTACAACCCGGTGGCCCGCCGCTACTGGTGGACGGTCACGCTCTTCGGGACGGCGGCGCTCGCCTACTCGGTCGCGAGCGTGGTCGCGATCGACGGCAAGTTCCTGATCCAGGTCCTGGTCGGCGCCACCGTCGCGGCGATCGTGGGCCTCTTCCCGGTGCGCATCCCGGGCGCCAAGGCCTCCATCGCCGGCGCGGAGATCTTCATCTTCCTCGTGATGCTGCTCTACGGCCCGGAGGCCGCGGTGATCGCGGCGGCGCTCGAGGGGCTGGTCGCCTCGTGGCGCACCTCGAAGCGCTGGACGAGCCGCCTGGGCACGCCCGCCATGGCCTCCATCGCGATGCTGATCTGCGCGACCGCCTTCGAGTCGACGCGCGCGCACCTCGACCACGAGAGCGGCGCGATGCTGATCACGCTGCTCTTCGGCTTCGCGGCGCTCTACTTCATCGCCAACACGCTCCTCACCTCGACGCTCTTCGCCCTGAAGACCCGCTCGCCCTTCACGCCGCTCAGGTGGCTGCGCAACTTCGGCTGGATCGGCCTCGCCTACCTCACCGGCGCCTCCATCGCCGGCCTGCTCTTCGTGAGCTTCCAGCAGTTCGGCCTCCCGGTGCTGCTGGTGTCGGTGCCGGTGATCGCGATGTTCCTTTCGACGCTGCACTCGTACTTCCAGCGCCGGGAAGCGGACCAGCGGCACATGGAGGAGCTCAAGGAGAGCGAGAGCCGCTTCCACAGCGCCTTCACGCACGCGGCGATCGGCATGGCGCTGGTCTCCACCGAGGGCCGCTTCATCCAGGCGAACAAGTCCTTCTGCGACATGCTGGGCCGGTCCCTGCCGGAGCTCCTCGCGACGCAGCTGCCGACGCTGGTGAACCCGGACGACCTCGGCGCGCTCCAGGGCCCCGTCGACCGGCTGGTGAAGGGCGAGCTCGCGAGCGTCCACACCGAGGTGCGCGGCGTGCACCGCGACGGCTCCGACGTCTGGATGTCGCTCAACATCTCGCTCGCGCGCGACTGGCAGTTCCGCACGCACAACCTCATCGTGCAGGCGCAGGACATCAGCGCCCGGCGCCGCGCCGAGGCCGAGCTCTACCACAACGCCTACCACGACAGCCTCACGCAGCTCTCCAACCGCACGCACTTCAACGAGCAGCTGAACCGCGCCATCGCGCGCGTGCAGCGCCATCCCGAGCAGCGCTTCGCGGTCATGTACCTCGACTTCGACCGCTTCAAGATGGTGAACGACTCGCTCGGGCACAAGGCGGGCGACGAGCTGCTGGTGAACCTCGCGCAGCGCCTGAAGGCGATGCTGCGCCCGACCGACGTCCTCGCGCGACTGGGCGGCGACGAGTTCGCGATCCTGGTGGAGGACCTGCACCGCCAGCGCGACGCGGTCGAGCTCACCGAGCGCATCCAGAAGGAGCTGCAGAAGCCGGTCCAGCTGGGCCAGATGGAAGTGGCGATCAGCGCCTCCATCGGCATCACCTTCAGCACCAACGGCTACCAGACCTCCGACCAGATCATCCGCGACGCGGACATCGCCATGTACAAGGCGAAGTCCAAGGGCAAGGCGCAGTACGCCCTCTTCGACTCGAGCCTGCACCAGCACGTGACCGCGCAGCTGCAGCTCGAGAGCGAGCTGCGCCGCGCGCTCGGCCAGGGCCAGATCTACCTCGAGTACCAGCCCATCTGCTCGCTGCGCGACCGCAAGCTCATCGGCTTCGAGGCGCTGGTGCGCTGGAACCACCCGGAGCGCGGCCTCCTCGAGCCCTCCACCTTCATCCCCGTCGCCGAGGAGACCGGCCTCATCGTGCCGCTCGGCAACTGGGTGCTCACCGAGGCCTGCCGGCAGATGCGCGAATGGAAGGCGATCCGCGAAAGCGCGAACCTGCGCATGAGCGTGAACGTCTCGAGCCTGCAGCTCACGCACCCGGACTTCGTCTCGCACGTGCAGCGCGCCCTCCAGGCGGCCGAGATGGATCCCGCGCAGCTCACGCTCGAGGTGACGGAGAGCGTGCTCATGGACGGCATCGAGAACGCGGTCTCCACGCTCTCGGCGCTGCGCCACATGGGCGTCACGCTCAGCATCGACGACTTCGGCACCGGCTACTCGAGCCTCTCGTACCTCGCGACGCTCCCGATCGACGCGCTCAAGGTGGACCGCTCGTTCATCGAGCGCATGAGCCGCGACGGCGACGGCGGCGAGATCGTGAAGGCCATCTTCAAGCTCGGCCAGGCGCTCTCGAAGCAGGTGTTCGCCGAGGGCATCGAGACCGGCGCGCAGCTCTCGCTCCTCCAGGAGCTCGGCTGCGAATACGGCCAGGGGTTCCTCCTCTCGCGCCCGGTGGACGCGGCGCGCGCGGCCGGATTCCTCAACGGCGAAGCCGAGAGCCTTCCGGCGGTCGCATGAGGCGCCGGGCGCTCAGCGCGCTTCCCGCCTGCCGGCTCGGCCGGCTCACCGCGCGCTTCACGCGCCGGCACGGTCCAGGCGCTGCAACGCCGGCGCATCGAGCGCGAGGTCGGCGGCCGCCATCAGCTCGCGCAGCTGGGCGAGAGTCGTCGCGCTGGCGATCGGCGCGCTGACGGCCGGGCGCGACATCAGCCACGCGAGCGCCACCTGCGCGGGCTTCGCACGCAGGCGGCGCCCGACCTCGTCGAGCGCCTCCAGGATCCGGAATCCCCGCTCGTCGAGGTACTTCTTCACCGCGCGGGCGCCGCGCGGGCTCTGGGCGAGGTCCGCTTCCGAGCGGTACTTTCCCGTGAGGAAGCCGCTCGCGAGCCCGGAGTAGGGAATCACGCCGAGGCCTTCGCGCACGCACAGCGCCATGAGATCGCCCTCGAATTCGGAGCGCGTGTAGAGGTTGTACCCGGGCTGGAGCGTCGCGTAGGAGGCGAAACCGCGCTTCGCCGCGGCTTCCAGCGCCGCGGACAGCGCCGGCGCGGAGTAGTTGGACGCCCCGACCGCCCGCACCTTGCCCTCGCGCACCAGCCGGTCGAAGGCTTCCAGCGTTTCCTCGATGGGCGTTTCCGGGTCCTCCACGTGGGCCTGGTAGAGGTCGATGCGCTCCGTTCGCAGGCGCTCGAGCGAGGCCTCGCACGCCTCGCGGATGCGCCGTGCGCAGAGGCCCTTGCCCCTGCCGGGCATCTCCAGCCCGACCTTGGTCGCGATGACCACCCGGTCGCGCTTGCCGGAGCGCTCCAGCCAGCGGCCGATCACGGACTCCGATTCGCCGCCCGAGTTGCCCGGGGCCCACTTGGAGTAGACGTCCGCGGTGTCGATCAGGTTGAATCCGTGGTCGACGAACGCGTCGAGCAGCAAGAACGCGGTGGGCTCGTCGACGGTCCATCCGAAGACGTTGCCGCCGAACGCGAGCGGCGCGACGTCGATGCCGGTCCTGCCGAGCGGCCGGCGCTTCATTTCCCTGCGCCTTCATCGGAGCTCATATGCGCGCCTTTCGTGTCCCTCGCAAAGCCGCCCTCGCCGCCGCCCTCGCGCTCGCCGCGGCGGCCGCGCCGGCGCAGTCGCTGAACCCGCTCGCGCGCGGCGAATGGGGCGCGGTCTCCTCGGCGCCGATCGAGGGCGCGTGGAACGGCAGCGACCTCGAGCGGCGCACGCAATGCACCCACGCCGAGAACGACGGGGACCGCGGCACCTACGCGGAGTTCGACGTGAGCTCCGACCGCATCGCCCATGTGCTCGGGATCGACGAGGTCGGCATCACGGGCCTGCGCTGCAGCTACTCCGGCCCCTATTCGGGCTCCGGGCCCACCTTCGCCTGGAGCGGCACCTATTCGTGCACGGACGGCAAGCATGGCGCATTCACCTCGCGGTCGATCCTCGTCGGCGGCAACGGCCTCACGGTGCACCTCGACGTGAAGCTCGACACCACCGAGACCTGCACCATCGACAAGGTCATCGGGGCGGGCCGGCTCTATCCCTGAGCGCGCCTGAGCGGCAACGTGAAGACGAACCGCGCGCCCTTCGGAGCGCGGCGCTC
>DATIVM010000322.1:0-7243 GCA_035465975.1 Usitatibacter sp. | reverse complement strand
AGGGGCGAACGAGCACGGCGACCAGAAAATCAGCACACCGGGGAGCGCCGTTTCCGTGTGGGTGATCCCGACCGACGAGGAGCTCATGGTGGCGCACCACACCGCGGCGCTGCTCGCCGGCCCGCTCGCCGCGCGGCAATCGTGAGGAGCAGACGATGGCACGTTCCAGGGAGACACCGCGCAAGCCTTCGCAGGAGCACTCGGTCCCGTGGTTCTGGCCGATGGCCGCCGGGATCGAGCTCGCCGACGAGGGCATGAGGCTCGCCTCGGACAACATGCGCTTCGCCGCGGCGGCGAGCGCGCTCGAGGCGCCGCCGCCTCCGACATGGGCGACGCACAACGAGGTCCTTCTCGACCTGCCGACGATGCGGCTGCGCGACTTCTCGCGTTCGAAGAGCGCGCAGGTTCCCGTGCTGGTCGACACGCCCTACGCGGGCCACAGCTCCACCATCGCCGACTACGAGAAGGGCCAGAGCCTCGTGGAGACGCTGCTGGAGAACGGCCTGCATCGCGTGCTCGCGACCGACTGGAAGAGCGCCACCGACGAAATGAAGCACTTCGACATCGACACCTATCTCGCGGAGCTCTGCGTCGCGGTGGACGACCTCGGCGGCCGCGTGGACCTCGTCGGCCTCTGCCAGGGCGGGTGGATGTCCGCCATGTTCGCCGCGCGCTTCCCGGGCAAGGTCGCGAGTCTCGTGCTCGCCGGCGCGCCGATCGACACCGATGCGGGAAAGGGCGCGGTCCGGGAGTTCGCGCACGCAACGCCGATGAGCTTCTTCGAGGAAATCGTCGCGGCCGGTGGCGGGCGGATGCTCGGCCGGATGATGCTCGCCGGCTGGAAGAACATGCATCCGGGCGAACAGTACCTCGGGAAGTACCTGGACCTCTACGAGCACATCGAGGACAAGTCCTACGTGCAGCGCACCGAGCGCTTCGAGCGCTGGTACGAGAACCCCATCGACCTGCCGGGGAAGTGGTACCTGCAGGCGATTCGCGAGATCTTCAGGGAGAACCGGCTCGCGAAGGGCGAGTTCGTCGCGCTCGGCCGCAAAATCCCGCTTCGCGAAATCCAGGTTCCCGTCTATCTCCTCGCCGGCGAGGCGGACGACATCACGACGAAGGAGCAGGTGTTCGACGCCGAGCGGCTTTTCGGAACGCCGAAGGAGCGGATCGTGAAGAAGCTCGTGCCCGGCGGACACATCGGGCTTTTCATGGGCTCGCGCACGCTGCGCCTGGCATGGCCCGAGATCGCCTCGTGGATCCGGCACCACGGAGATCGCACACCGCGGTCCGCCCCATTTGCGTGAGCAGCGTCTGCGTATAGCGGAGTGGCCCGCGCGCCAGGGCCGCGTCTGTACGATCCCGCACATACGGGCGGCGCTCGATCGCGTAGCTTGCGGAGGTGAGAAGCGACATCCCGACCGTCCCGCCCCTGCGCGCCGAGCTCTTCAGCGCCGAGCGCATGGAGCAGCATGGTCCGACCCTCGCGGCGAGTCACCGCCTGCACGCGGCCCGCGTGCGCGACCGGCTCCTCGCGCGGCTCTCCGACAACCAGCAGGCCCTGCTCGACGTGGGGGCGCAGCTCAAGTCCGCCCTCGACGCGAACCAGCGCCTCGCTCCGGCCGCCGAATGGCTGCTGGACAACTTCTACCTCGTCGAGGAGCAGGTCCGCACCGCCAAGCGCCACCTTCCCAAGGCCTATAGCCGCGAGCTGCCGCGGCTTGCGAGCGGTCCTTCGGCCGGATTGCCGCGCGCGTACGACATCGCCGCCGAGGCCGTCGCGCACGGCGACGGGCACGTCAATCCGGACGGCCTGCGCCGCTTCGTCGCCGCCTACCAGACGGTCACGGCGCTCGACATCGGCGAGCTGTGGGCGATCCCCATCATGCTGCGCCTCGCCCTCATCGAGAACCTGCGCCGGGTGGCCGGGCACATCGTGGCGGGCACGGTCGCCCGCGAGCATGCGCGGTCGTGGGCCGATCGCATGATCGAGGTGGCCGGACGCGATCCGAAGAGCCTGATCCTCCTCACCGCGGACATGGCGCGCTCCAACCCTCCCATGACGAGCTCCTTCGTGGCCGAGCTCGCCCGCCGGCTGCAGGGACAAAGCACCGCGCTCGCCATGCCGCTCACGTGGATCGAGGAGCGCCTCGCCGAATCCGGTACGACCATCGAGCAGCTCGTCCACTCGGAGACCCAGGAGCAGGCCGCCGACCAGGTTTCCATGAGCAACAGCATCGGCAGCCTGCGGCTCCTCGCCGCGATGGACTGGCGCGAGTTCGTGGAAACGATGAGCGCGATCGAACGCGAGCTTCGCGCGGACCCGGTCTACGGGACGATGGAATTCGCCACGCGCGACCAGTATCGCCACGTCGTCGAGCGGCTCGCACGGGCGAGCTCCCTGGGAGAGGCTCATGTGGCCCGCGAGGCGGTCCGCCTCGCCGCCGAGGCGCGCCTGCGCGCGCCCGGCCATCGCGCCGAGGAGGAACGTCCATCCCACGTGGGGTTCTATCTCATCGATGCGGGATTGCCCGAGCTCGAGCGCGCGCTGCGGATCCGGCTGACGGCCGGGCGGTGCCTGGCGCGATTCGGGCGAAGGTTCGCGCTGGCGCTGTACGTGGGCGCGATCGCGCTGATCGCGTCGGGCATCGGCGCGTGGCTCGCGGGCCGTGCGCGCGATGGCGGTGCCGGGGAAGCCCTCGCCATCGTGATCGGCCTTCTCGCCGCGCTGGCTGCGAGCCACCTCGCGGTGGCTCTCGTGAACCGCGTCGCCGCCTCGCTCACCTCGCCCCGCCCCCTGCCGCGGCTGGATTTCTCCGCGGGAATTCCGGCGCAGTCGCGCACGCTCGTCGTCGTTCCCGCGATGCTCGCGAGCGCCTCGGTGATCGACTCCCTGGTGGAAGCGCTGGAGGTGCGCTTCCTCGGCAATCGCGACGCGAACCTGTGCTTCGCGCTCCTCACCGATTATCGCGATGCCGCCCAGGAGACGCTCGCCGAGGACGCGGACCTGGTGCTGCTCGCGCGGGGCCGCGTCGAGGCGCTCAACCGCAAGTACGCGTGCGAGAGCTTCTTCCTCTTCCACCGGCCGCGCCGATGGAACCCGAGCGAGCGCTGCTGGATGGGATACGAGCGCAAGCGCGGCAAGCAGGCGGAATTGAACGCGTTCCTGCGCGGCGGGTCGACGGATGCGTTCGAGGTGGTGGTCGGCGACCCGCGGTTGCTCGCCGACGTGCGCTACGTGATCACGCTCGACGCCGATACGCAGCTGCCGCGCGGCACGGCGCGCCAGCTCGCGGGCGCGATGACGCATCCGCTGAACCGCCCGGTCTTCGACGAGCGCCTGCAGCGCATCACCGCCGGCCACGGCATCCTGCAGCCGCGCATGGCCGTGAGCCTGCCGGGCATCAACCGCTCGCGCTATGCGCGCCTGAGCGCCGCCGAGCCGGGCATCGATCCGTATACCCGCGCCGTGTCCGACGTGTACCAGGACGTGTTCGGCGAAGGCTCCTTCATCGGCAAGGGCATCTACGACGTCGACGCGTTCGAGAGCTGCCTCAGGGGACGCTTCCCCGACGACCAGGTGCTCAGCCACGACCTGCTCGAAGGCTGCTACGTGCGCTCGGGGCTCCTGAGCGACGTGCAGCTCTACGAGGAATACCCCGCCCAGTATCGCGCCGACGCGAGCCGGCGCTATCGCTGGATTCGCGGCGACTGGCAGATCGCGCAGTGGCTGCTCGCGCGCGTGCCGGCGGGCGCCGGCGCCCGGCAGCGCAATCCGCTTTCGCTCCTGTCGCAGTGGAAGATCCTCGACAACCTGCGCCGCAGCCTGGTGCCGCCCGCCGCCGTGCTTCTGTTCCTCGCCGGGTGGACGCTCCTGGCGGCGCCGTGGCTGTGGACGTCGGCGCTCATCGCCGTCTACTTCGTTCCGCCCGTCCTGGCCGCTTTCGCACGTCTCGTGCGCAAGCCTGCCGAGGCGCCCGTTCGGCGTCACGTGAAGGCGGCGATGCGCACCTTCGCGAGCGACCTCGCGGGCACGGCCTTCGCGCTGGCATGCCTGCCCTTCGAAGCGTTGTACAGCGCCGACGCGATCGGGCGCACGCTGGTGCGCATGCTCGTGACGCGCACGCGCCTGCTCGAATGGACGACGTCGAGCGCGCTCGAAGGCGCGCGCGCGAAGCACGAAGGCGGCGCCTTCGCCGCGTCGTGGCGATCGATGTGGATCGGGCCGGCGATCGCGGCCGCGGCGGCGACCTCCCTTGCGCTCGCGCGGCCCGAGGCCCTGGCGGCTGCCGTGCCCGTCCTCCTCCTCTGGCTCGCCTCTCCCGCGCTCGCATGGTGGCTGGGCCGGCCGCGCGAATCGGACGAGCCCGCGCTGGCCGAGGCGGAGCAGGATTTCCTGCGTGCCGCGGCGCGCCGGACATGGGGCTTCTTCGACCGGTTCCTGGGCCCCGAGGATCACTGGCTCGTCCCCGACAATTACCAGCTGGAGCCGGTCGCGGCGCTCGCGCGCAGGACCTCGCCCACGAACGTGGGGCTCTCCCTCCTGGCGACCCTCTCGGCCTGCGATTTCGGATACGTCTCCGTGGGGCGCCTGCTCGAGCGCATCGGAAAGACGCTCGCCACGCTGCAAAGGCTCGAGCGGCATCACGGCCACTTCTACAACTGGTACGACACGACCTCCCTCAAGCCGCTCCTGCCGCTCTACGTTTCCTCGGTGGACAGCGGCAACCTCGCCGCGCACCTGCTCACCTTGCGCGCGGGGCTGCTCGCGCTGTGCGACGCGCCGATCCTGCCGCCACGCCTGTGGTCGGGGCTTCGCGATACGGCGGCCCTGGCGGATCGGGCGCTGCTTCCCGCGCTGCCCGGAGCCTCCGCGCCCGCCTCGATCGACGCCACCACGACGCAGGCGCTGCGCGAGGTCGCGCGGCTTGCGCGAGCGCACCCGAAGGCGGCCGCGACGCAACCCGACTGGGCAGAAGCGTTGGCGCTTCAATGCGAGGACATGCTGTCCGAGCTCGGGCATTTCGCGGGCAGCGCGACGGGTGCGACGTTGCGCGAGCTGGCGGCCCTTCCCGGCGAATGCGGCCGGCGCGCCGCCGCCCGCGTGCGCGAGATCGAGCGCCTTGCGCGGCAGTCCGGTTCGCTCGCCGAGATGCGCTACGACTTCCTCTACGACGATGCGCGCAAGCTCCTCGCCATCGGCTACGACGTGTCGGAATGCCGGCGCGATGCGAGCTTCTACGACCTGCTCGCCTCCGAGGCGCGCGCCACGACGTTCGTCGCCATCGCGCAGGGCGAGCTGCCGCAGGAGAGCTGGTTCGCGCTCGGGCGCGTGCTCACCGGCGAGGGCGGCGAGCCCACGCTGCTCTCGTGGAGCGGCTCCATGTTCGAGTACCTGATGCCGCTTCTCGTCATGCCCTCCTACGAGGACACCCTGCTCGACGAGACCTGCCGCGCGGCCGTGAGGCGGCAGATCGCATACGGCGAGGAGCGCGGCATTCCCTGGGGGATGTCCGAATCCGGCTATTACTCCATGGACGTGGCGCTCAACTACCAGTACCGTGCCTTCGGCGTGCCGGGGCTCGGCCTCAAGCGCGGCCTGGGCGACGACCTCGTCGTGGCGCCTTACGCCTCGGCATTGGCGCTGATGGTCGCCCCGCGCGCCGCGTGCGCGAACCTGCAGCACCTCGCGGCGAGCGGCCTCCAGGGGCCGTTCGGCTTCCACGAGGCGATCGACTACACGCCTGCCCGCGTGCCCCGCGGCCAGTCGAGCGCCGTCGTGCGCTCGTTCATGGCGCATCACCAGGCGATGGTGCTGCTCTCGATCGGCTCGGTGCTGCACGAGCGGCCGATGCAGAAGCGGTTCGCATCGGATCCGCTCGTCCAGGCGACCCTGCTGCTGCTGCAGGAGCAGGTGCCCAAGCCGACCGCGCTCTTCTCGCACACCGTCGGGTCATTCGAGGCGCGCGCCCGTGCAGTCGCCTCCGAGATGCCGATGCGCGTTCTCGCCGGCCCCGACACCCCGATGCCCGAGGTCCAACTGCTCTCCAACGGGCGCTACCACGTCATGGTGACGAACGCGGGCGGCGGGTTCACCCGCTGGAAGGACCTCGCGGTCACGAGATGGCGCGAGGACGCAACCCGCGACGACTGGGGCGCGTTCTGCTACCTGCGCGACATGGACACCGGCGCCTTCTGGTCGAACGCGCACCAGCCCACGCTCGCGCGGGGCGACGACTACGAGGCGATCTTTTCCGAGGCGCGGGTGGAGTTCCGCCGCACCGACCACGGGATCGAGACGCACACCGAGATCGTCGTCTCCCCCGAGGACGACATCGACCTGCGCCGCGTGCGCGTGACGAACCGCTCCCGGAAGCCGCGGGAGATCGAGGTGACGAGCTACGCGGAGGTGGTCCTCGCCCCGCCGGCGGCCGACGCATTGCATCCGGCCTTCAGCAACCTCTTCGTGAGCACCGAGGTCCTCGACGGGGGCCAGGCGATCGTCTGCACCCGACGGGCACGTTCGGCCGAAGAGACGGTCCCGTGGATGTTCCACCTCATGGCCGTGCACGGGGCCGAGGTCGAGGGCAGCTCGTGCGAGACGGACCGCGCGCGCTTCATCGGCCGCGGGGGCACGCTCGCCGCTCCGCGCGCGATGCGCGAGCCCGGGCCGCTCTCGGGAAGCCAGGGCTCGGTGCTCGATCCGATCGTCGCGGTGCGCCAGCGCATCATCCTCGCGCCCGGGCAGTCGGCCACGGTGGACATGGTGACCGGCATGGGTCATTCGCGCGAAGCCTGCGCGGCGCTCGCCGGCAAGTACCGCGACCGCAACCTCGCCGACCGGGTCTTCGACTTCGCGTGGACGCACAACCGCGTGACGCTGCGGCAGATCAACGCGAGCGAGTCCGATGCGCAGCTCTATGCGCGCCTCGCCGGCCGCGTGCTCTTCGCGCATCCGTCGCTTCGGGCCGCTCCCGCGGTGCTGCTGCAGAACCGGCGCGGCCAGTCGGGACTCTGGGGATACGCGATCTCCGGCGACCTGCCCATCGTCCTGGTGCAGATCGCGGACGCATCGAACATCGAGCTGGTGCGCCAGATGGTGCAGGCCCATGCCTACTGGCGCCTGAAGGGCCTCGCCGTGGACCTGGTGATATGGAACGAGGATCGCGCGGGCTACCGCCAGATCCTGCAGGAGCAGATCCTCGGCCTCATCGCGGCGGGCGTCGAAGCGCACGTCGTG
>DATIVM010000321.1:0-4013 GCA_035465975.1 Usitatibacter sp. | reverse complement strand
AGCCCGCGAGTCGCGCAGAGCACCCCGAGGACGTGCTCCGCATACTCCTGCCAATCCGTCGCGACGTGCAACCGGCCGCCGGGTGCGAGGCGCGATGCGGCGAGCGCCGCGAAAGCGGGCTGGAGCAGGCGCCGCTTGTGGTGCCGCTTCTTCGGCCAGGGATCCGGAAAGAACACGTGGATGCCGGCGAGGGACCCTTCCGGGATCATGTCGCGCAGCACCTCGACCGCGTCGTGCTGGATCACGCGGACGTTGGCAAGTCCCTCCTCCGCCACCCTGCGCAACAGGCTTCCGACGCCCGGGGCGTGCACCTCGATCGCCAGATAATCCGTGTCGGGGTTCTCAGCGGCGATGCGGGCGGTCGTCTCCCCCATGCCGGAGCCCACCTCCACCACGACCGGGGCGTGCCGGCCGAAGAGCGCCGCGAAGTCGAGCGGCCGGACGGCGTACGGCACGCCGAGGCGCGGCATCAGCTCGGCATAGGCACGCTGCTGGGCCGGCGAAAAGCGGCCCTGGCGCAACACGTAGCTGCGGATCGGGGGATGGTTCACGGAAGGGCTCGCGAGAGGCGCCGATTATAGGGGAGAGCGGCGATTTGACAGGGAGGCGCGGCCGCGCCTAAATTGGCTCGCCGGCCCGCGGAACGGTTCCCCGGTCCGCCGGTCCATTCCTTCCCGCCTGGCCGGCCAAGGCCTTGAAGAACATGAGCATCCGCGCCCGACTCGTCGTCCTCGCGATCGCCTCGGCCCCCATCGCCGCGGCGGCCGGCGACTATGTGGGCACACTGAAGCTGCCGCGCTCGACGCTTCCCGCGCCGGGCGAGCTCTATTCCTTCGCCTCGATCCCCTCGCCGTCCCTTTCCGGGACGCCGTCCACGGACCAGCCGTTCCGCCTGAAGCTGGGCTACCGCTACTCGCGCTTCTTCTCGGTGGAAGGCGAGGTGAACGACATGGCGCGGACCCCGGCGAACTTCTTCGGCGCTCCCGCGAGCCTCGCGAGCCAGTTCCGCTCCAGCGGCTTCGGCGTGGACACCGTCGCGACGCTGCCGGTCTGGGGCTTCTCGTTCTACGGCAAGCTGGGCGCCTACCGCGGCGAGCCGAGCTATCCGTTCGCCACGTACTCGACGTCGCTGCTCGGCGACGTCGGCATGCGCACGCACTGGCGCTACGGCCTCGGCGTGCGCTACGACTTCACGAAATCCCTCGGCGTCCGGGCGCAGGTGGAGCGCTACTCGCCGCTCGGCGCGCCGCTCGCCACCGAGCCCGACGCCGATCTCTTCTCGATCGGCGTGAGCTGGCGCTTCTGACCTAGGCGCTCTTCCGGTCGGCCGGCTTCACCGGCGCGATGAGGCCCGACTGCGGCGAGCTCGCGCTCGCCTCGTAGGGCTTCCTCGGCATGCGGCCGGCGAGAAACGCCTCGCGCCCCGCTTCCACCGCGAGCTTCATGGCCGAGGCCATGCGCACCGGGTCGCGCGCCTTCGCGATCGCAGTGTTCATCAGCACGCCGTCGCAGCCGAGCTCCATCGCGATGGCGGCATCCGAAGCCGTGCCGATGCCCGCATCGACCAGAACCGGGACGCAGAGGCGGTCGATGATGATCCGCAGGTTCCAGGGATTGAGGATCCCCATGCCGGAGCCGATCAGCGACGCGAGCGGCATCACCGCGACGCAGCCGATGTCCTCGAGCTGCTTCGCGAGGATCGGGTCGTCGCTGCAGTAGGCCATCACCTGGAAGCCGTCGGCGACCAGGGTCTTCGCCGCGGCGAGCGTCTCCGGCATGTTGGGGAAGAGCGTCTGCGGATCGCCGAGCACCTCGAGCTTCACGAGGGCATGGCCGTCGAGGAGCTCGCGCGCGAGGCGCAGCGTGCGGACCGCGTCCTCCGCGCAGTAGCAGCCCGCGGTATTGGGAAGGATCGTGTAGCGCGAGGGGGGCAGCACGTCGAGCAGGTTCGGCTCGCCCGCGTTCTGGCCGATGTTGGTGCGGCGGATCGCGACCGTCACGATCTGGGCGCCGCTCGCCTCGATCGCGCGGCGGGTCTCCTCGAAATCGCGGTACTTGCCGGTGCCGACCAGCAGGCGCGAGCGATAGGACTTGCCCGCGACGACCAGCTCGTCGCGCGCGGCGATTGCCTCCGGTGCGTTCATCAACCTCCTCCCACGGCCATCACGACCTCGATGCGATCCCCGTCCGCGAGCCGCGCCTCGTGGAACCGGCTGCGCGGCACGATCTCGCCGTTGCGCTCGACCGCGAGCCGGCGCCCGGCGAGCGACAGCTCGTCGATCAGCTCGGAGAACGTGAGCGGGGCGGGAAACTCCCGCGGCGCCCCGTTGAGGACCACGCGGATGGGCGCGGACATGGCTCGAACATTATAGACCGCGGTAGGCGCGGCTCTCGCAGCCGGGAGGACGCCTGGCCGGCCCGCGCTGCAGCGAACCTCCGCCGGGGAGCGCGAAACGGTAAAATGCGTTGGCGAGCCGCGGGTGTAGCTCAATGGCAGAGCAGAAGCTTCCCAAGCTTACGACGAGGGTTCGATTCCCTTCACCCGCTCCACCCTCCTCGGCGGCTGTTTCCGCCGGCTCCCGTGAGCGCGAGGACACCCCCTACCGCGGGCGCCGAGGGCCGGTGCGGTAAGAGTGGCCCCGCTCACCCCTGCGGCGAGCGCGCCATGCTCTCGCAGTATTCCTGCAGCGATTCGGGAAGCTCGGGAGGGCAGGTTCCGCAGGCGCGGTTGCCCGGAAGCGCATAGTCGATGAACTTGGGGTAGGGAAGCCCGAGCTCGGCCATGATGCGCATGAATTCCTCGGTCGAGCGCCCGCCGCCCAGGCGCGGATTGCGCTGCATCTCCTGCGCGATCGTCGAGACGCGCCGGCCGTGATAGTCGTGCGCCGGATAGACCAGCGTGTCCTCGGGAAGCGTGAAGAGCTTGCCGTGCACGCTCTCGTAGAGCGCGCGCGCGTCGCCGTTCTGGAAATCGGTGCGGCCGCAACCATCGATCAGCAGCGCATCGCCCGTGAGAACCCTTCCATCGAGGCGATAGCAGTAGTGATCGTCGGTATGGCCGGGCGTGTGCAGCCCCTCGAGGACCAGGCTGCCCATGCGGAAGGGGCGCCCCTCCTCGATCCATTCATCCGCGCACGGGAAGCGGTCGGTGGCGGGATACACCACGCGGCTTCCCGCCTCGCGTTTCAAGCGCAGCGCCGAGGTGATGTGGTCGGCATGCACGTGCGTCTCCACGGTGTACGCGAGCGTGAGCCCGAGAGAGCGCACGAGCGCGAGGTCGCGTTCCCAGGTCGGCATCACCGGATCGACCAGCAGCGCCCGGCCCGTCTCTTCGCACGCGAGGAGGTAGGTGTACGTGCTCGAGACGGGCTCGAAAAGCTGGCGAAAGAGCATTCCCGCCGCCTCAGGCCGCGATCACGCTGCGGCGCGCCGGCGCGCGCACCGGGCGCGTTCTCTCGAAGTGCCGCCGCAGCGCCTCCACCGCGGATCGGCGCGCCGTAGCGCCAGCCGTTCGAGAACGCGAGGTCGAGCCCGGTGTCGGCGGCGACGGCATCGAGCAGCACGTCGTCCATCGTTGCCTGGTACATCGAGTAGCGGTCGAGGGTGGAGGCGGATCGCCGCCCGCCTCCTCGCGCACGCGGGCGAAGAGCGAAGCGATCCGGGCGAGCCCGCCGAGCCTCGCGTGGCGCTGCCCATCGGCCGCGCGCACGAGCTCCGCATGCGGCTCCAGGTAGCCGTGGAGGTCGTTGAGCTGGAGGATGGTGAGGCGCGCCGGCGTCGCCATTGCGCTACGACCCCGGGCACGTGCGGCGGTTCAACGCGGCCCCAGGATGTCCGTGAGCGCTTCGGCGGAAGGCGCCCCCTGGACGCGCCGCACCTTGCCGCTCGCGTCGCGATAGAAGATGGTCGGCGTCCCGAAGGAATCGAGCTTGCGCATCAGCGCTTCGTTCGCCGCGAGTTTCGCGGCCACGGCGGGCGGCATCTCCTTCACCGCCGCGATCCCGCCCTGCGAG
>DATIVM010000320.1:0-2707 GCA_035465975.1 Usitatibacter sp. | reverse complement strand
CGCTTGAGGTGGTGCAGCACGCGCCCGCCCGTCGCCATGCCGCTGCCGGCGATGATCACCATGGGCCAGCTCGACTGGTCGAGCGCGCGCGACTCGTCGGGCGTCGCGACGAACCTCGCGACCTGCGCGAGCGCGCGGCATTCGCCCGCGTCGAGCCGGTGCTCCTGCGGATGGCCCACGTAGACCTGCGTCACGTCGGTCGCCATGGGGCTGTCGACGTAGACCGGGAGCTTCGCCGGGATCGCGCCGCTCGCCTTGAGGCGGTGCAGGTACAGCAGCAGCGCCTGCGCGCGCCCGACGGCGAACGCGGGCACCACGACCACGCCGCCGCGCGCCGCGGTGCGCGAGACGATCGCCGCGATCTCGGCCCCGCTGTCGAGCTCGGGATGGCGCCGGTCGCCGTAGGTGGACTCCAGCACCAGCGCATCGGCGCCGTCCGGAACCGCGGGCGGGCGCATGATCGGATCGTCGGGACGGCCGAGGTCGCCCGAGAACACGCAGCGCGACCTTCCCTCGCGCAGCTCCACGCTCGAGGCGCCGAGGATGTGGCCCGCGGGCCGCAGCCGCGCGCGCAGGCCCGGCGCGGGCTCCCACTCCTGGCCGAAGGGCATCGTCACGAGGCGCGCGAGCGCCGCTTCCGCGTCCTTCAGCGTGTAGAGCGGCAGCGCGGGCGCGTGCTTCGAGTAGCCGTAGCGGTTCGCGTTCTCCGCTTCCTCCTCCTGCAATCGCGCGCTGTCGCGAAGCAGGATGCGCGCGAGGTGCGCCGTCGCGTCGCTGCAGTAGATGCGGCCGCGGAAGCCGCGCCTCGCGAGCAGCGGCAGGTAGCCGCTGTGGTCGATGTGCGCATGGGTGAGCACCACCGCGCCGATCGACCGCGCGTCGAACGGCGGCTCGGCCCAGTTGCGCAGCCGCAGCTGCTTGTAGCCCTGGAAGAGCCCGCAGTCGACCAGCACGCACGACGACGGTCCCGTGACCAGGTACTTCGATCCCGTGACGGTTCCCGTCGCGCCGAGGAATTGGATCTTCAACCGGGGTCGGGAAGACCGGGGCGGGAGAGCGCCTCAATCCTCGAGGACATAGGTGCCCGGCGCGGCGCAGAGCGGCGCGTAAGGACCGCGGGGAAGGCCGAGCGGCGGAGGCCGCCGCGGGCGGGAGGAATGGCGCGCGAGCCAGCGCTGCCACTCGGGCCACCAGGATCCCGCGACCGCGGGCGTGTCCGCCACCCACGCGTCGGGATCGCGGTGCGGCGCGTCGGCCGCGTGCGTGCGCACGCGATAGTGCCGCCCCGGCACCCCCGGCTCGGAGACCACGCCCACGTTGTGCCCGCCGCTCGCGAGGAGGAACGTCACCTCGGTGTCGGTGAGCGCGTGGATCTTGAACACCGAGCGCCAGGGCGCGACATGGTCCCACTCGGTGCCGAGGCTGAAGACCGGCACCCGGATGTCGGCGAGCGCGACGGGACGCCCGCCGGCGAGCCAGCGCTCGTCCGCGAGGTCGTTCTCGAGGAAGAAGTGGCGCAGGTACTCGCTGTGCATGCGGTAGGGCATGCGCGTGCCGTCCGCGTTCCACGCCATCAGGTCGCTCATCGGGGCGCGCTCGCCCATCAGGTACTCGCGCACCATCCGCGACCAGACGAGGTCGTTGGAGCGCAGCATCTGGAACGCGCCCGACATCTGGCGCGTGTCGAGGAAGCCCTGCTCCCACATCGTGTCCTCGAGGAACGCGAGCTGGCTCTCGTTCACGAACAGCATCAGCTCCCCGGCCTCGGTGAAGTCCGTCTGCGCGGCGAACAGCGTGAGCGAGGCGAGGCGCTTGTCGCCGTCGCGCGCCATCGCCGCGGCGCTGGTCGCGGCGAGCGTGCCCCCGATGCAGTAGCCGGTGAGATGCACGCGCGCCGCGCCGCAGATCGCGCCGATCGCGTCGAGCGCCGCCATCACGCCGAGCGTGCGGTAATCGTCGAAGCCCAGGTCGCGGTCCTCGGGCCCGGGGTTTCTCCACGAGATCATGAAGACCGTGTGTCCGCGCGCGACGAGGTAGCGCGCGAGCGAGTTGCCCGGGCTCAGGTCCAGGATGTAGTACTTCATGATCCACGCCGGCACCACGAGCACCGGCTCCGGATGGACGCCGCGCGTCGCGGGCGAGTACTGGATCAGCTCGATCAGCCGGTTGCGGAACACCACCTTCCCCGGCGTGATGGCCACCTCGCGTCCCGGGCGGAAGCGCTCCGTGCCCGCGGGCTTGCGCCCCGCGGCGATGCGCTCCCAATCCTCCACGAAATTGCGCGCGCCCTGGGCGAAGTTGAGCCCGGCGCTGCGCCACGCGCGCTCGGCCACCACCGGGTTCGTGAGCGGGAAGTTGGAGGGCGAGAACATGTCGAGCCATTGGCGCGTCGCGAACGCGGCCATCGCCCCGTGGCGCGCGCTCACGCCGCGCACGCCCGTGGTCGCGTTGTGCCACCACTGCTGGTACAGGAGGAATGCCTGGTGCTCCAGGTCCCACGGCCACGTCCGCCACGCGGGATCGTCGAAGCGATGGTCCTGCGGCAACGGCTCGATGCAGGGCTCGGTCGCCGCGCCGGACGCGCCGCGCATCGCGTGGTTGGCCAGGCGTACCGCCTTGCGCAGCGCCTTCTGCACGAGCTGCACCTGCTTGCCGGGCGAGAAGGCGAGGTGCGCGCCCCAATCGAGGAACGCGCCGCCCACGGCCA
>DATIVM010000319.1:0-12995 GCA_035465975.1 Usitatibacter sp. | reverse complement strand
CGGGAAGTTCGACTTCACGCGCTACGAGACGGTGGCCGACATCGGCGGGGCGCTGGGCGCCCTCTCGGTGGTCGTCGGCCGGCGCCATCCCCACCTGCGCCTCACCTCGCTCGACCTGCCGCCGGTCGCGCCGCTCGCGCGCAAGTTCATCGAAGCCGCCGGATTGGCGTCGCGCATCGAGGTGGCCGCCGGCGACTTCTTCCGCGATCCGCTGCCGCGCGCCGACGTCGTGACGATGGGCAACATCCTGCACGACTGGAACCTGGAGACGAAGAAGCTCCTCATCCGCAAGGCCTACGAGGCGCTGCCCGCCGGCGGCGCGTTCGTCGCCATCGAGAACGTGATCGACGACGCGCGGCGCGAGAACGCCTTCGGCCTCCTCATGTCGCTCAACATGCTGGTCGAGCTGGGCGACGGCTTCGACTACACGGGCGCGCAGTTCCGCGAGTGGTGCGCCGAAGCGGGCTTCCGCCGATGCGAGATCGTGCCGCTCGCCGGTCCCGCGAGCGCCGCGATCGCCTACAAGTAGCCCGAAAAAGGGGACAGACCCCTTTTCCCGCCAGGAAGAAAAAGGGGTCTGTCCCTATTTCAGCTCGTTGAGCAGGAAGGTGTAGGTGAGGGCCCACATGTAGGCCTGCTGCGCGGGCGTGGAGCCGGCGCCGTGCCCGCCCTCGGTGTTCTCGAAATAGAGGACGTCGTGGCCCTGCTCCTTCATCCGCGCGACCATCTTGCGCGCGTGGCCGGGATGCACCCGGTCGTCGCGCGTGGTGGTGGTGAAGAGCACGCGCGGGTACCTCACGCCCTTCTTCACGTTCTGGTAGGGCGAGTACTTCGAGATGAAGGCCCAGTCCTCGGGCTTGTCCGGATCGCCGTATTCGGCGACCCAGGAGTCCCCCGCGAGGAGGTGGCTGTAGCGCTTCATGTCGAGGAGCGGGACCTGGCATACCACCGCCTTGAAGAGGTCCGGGCGCTGGACGAACGCCGCGCCGACCAGCAGCCCGCCGTTGCTGCCGCCCATGATGCCGAGGTGCGCGGGCGAGGTGATGCCGCGCCGGATCGCGTCCTCGGCCGCCGCGATGAAGTCGTCGAACGAACGCTGGTGGTTCTCGCGCTGCGCCGCGCGATGCCATTCGGGACCGAACTCGCCGCCGCCGCGGATGTTCGCGAGCAGGTACGCGCCGCCCTGCTCGAGCCACCCCAGGCCGATGGTGCCGCTGTACGAGGGCGTCATCGAGATCTCGAAGCCGCCGTAGCCGTAGAGGATGGCGGGCGTCGAGCCGTCGCGCTTCGCTCCATCGCGCATGACCGCGAAGTAGGGGACCTTCGTGCCGTCCTTCGAGGTCGCCTCGAACTGCGTGACCGCGAGGCCTTTCGCGTCGAAGAACGCGGGGAGCGACTTCAGCTTCTCGCGCTTCGCGCCGCCCGCGTGCTCGAGGTAGAGCGTGGTGGGCTCGACGAAGCTCGTCACCGTCATCCAGTAGTCGTCGCTGGTGTCGCGGTCGAAGGGGGCGACGCCGATGGAGGAGTTGGGAGGGACGCGGACCTCGGCATGGCGCCATTCGCCGCCCTCGCGGCTCACTTCCACCACGCGGCTCTTCACGTTGTCGAGGATGTCGAGCAGCAGCTTGTGGCGCGTGGCGGCGAAGCCCTGCAGCGAGACCCGCCCGGAGGGCTCGAAGATCGCCCCGAAATCGCGCGCCCCGGAGAGGAAGCGGTCGAGGCCTATCGCCAGCAGCGAGCCGGCGGGAAACTCGCGGTCCGCGGGCTTCCAGGGCGAGCGCAGCCGCACGAAGAGCCAGCCCATCGCGACCGAGGTGTCCGCGTCGCGCGGCTTCTCGAGGCGGATCCAGTGCTCGCCCTCGCGCAGGAAATCCTCGCCCTCGTAGAAGGTGATGCTGCGCCGCAGGCCCTCGTAGGTGCGGCCGGGCTCGTGCACCACCCAGGCGCTCGAGCCCACGTCGCTCGCCTCGCCCTCGAACACGGTCTTCGCGGACGAAAGCGGCGTGCCGCGCTTCCATACCTTCACGATGCGCGGGTAGCCGGAGCGCGTCATGCTGCCCGGCCCGTAATCGCGCGAGATGTAGATCGTGCTCCGGTCGACCCACGCCACGTCCTGCTTCGACTCCGGCGAGACGAAGCCGTCCTTCACCCAGCGCTTCCCGGCCGTGTCGTATTCGCGCACCTCGACCGCGTCGGCGCCGCCGCGGGAGAGCTCCACCAGGCAATGGCGGTTCTCGGGACGCAGGCAGGTGACGCCCTTCCACACCCAGTTCACGTTCTCCTCGGCGGAGAGCCGGTCGAGGTCGACCAGCACCTCCCACTTCGGATCGGGCTTGCGGTACTCCTCGAGCGTGGTGCGGCGCCACACGCCGCGCGGCGCGCCCTCGTCCTGCCAGAAGTTGTAGAGCCACTTGCCGCGCTTGGCGACGTAGGGAATGCGCTCGCGGGAGTTGTAGATGCCGAGGAGCCGCTCGTGGATCGCCCTGAATTGCGGCTTCGCCTCGAGCTCCGCCTGGCTCTCGGCGTCCTGGGCCTTCACCCATTCGAGCGCCTTCGCGCCCTCGACGTCCTCGAGCCAGAGGTACGGATCGTCCGCCGGCGCGGCGAGGGAAACGGTCACGGACATCGCGGCGGGCGCGAGGGCGAGCGCGAGGCGCCTCACGGGCGCATCTTCTCCTCGTCGGGGGCCTTGTCGAGCTCGAATTCCTTGTGCAGCACGCGCACCGCGAGCTCCATGTACTTCTCGTCGACGACGACCGAGGTCTTGATCTCGGAGGTGGAGATCATCTGGATGTTGATGCCCTCGCGCGCGAGGCAGCCGAACATGCGCGACGCGATGCCCGCGTGGGTGCGCATGCCGATGCCGACGAGCGAGACCTTGGCGATGCGGTCGTCGCCCACGATGCCCTTCGCCTTGATCTCGCCCTTCACCTTCGTCTCGAGGAGCTGCATCGCGCGCTTGTACTCGTTGCGGTGCACGGTGAACGAGAAGTCGGTCATGCCCTCGGTGGACGCGTTCTGGATGATCATGTCCACGTCGATGTTGGCTTGCGCGATCGGCCCGAGGATCGCGTAGGCGATGCCGGGGCGGTCGGGGACGCCCAGCACGGTGATCTTGGCCTCGTCGCGGTTGAACGCGATGCCGGAGATGATGGCCTGTTCCATGTTCTCTTCTTCCTCGAACGTGATGAGGGTGCCCATGTCGGTCGAGTTGACGTCGGTGAAGGACGACAGCACCCGGAGCTTCACCTTGTACTTGCCCGCGAACTCCACGGAGCGGATCTGCAGCACCTTGGAGCCGAGGGAGGCGAGCTCGAGCATCTCCTCGAAGGTGACGGTGTCCAGGCGGCGCGCCTCGGGCACGATGCGCGGATCGGTGGTGTAGACCCCGTCCACGTCGGTGTAGATCTGGCACTCGTCGGCCTTCAACGCCGCGGCGAGCGCCACACCCGTCGTGTCGGAGCCGCCGCGCCCGAGCGTCGTGATGTTCCCGTTCTCGTCCACGCCCTGGAAGCCGGCGACCACGACCACGTGGCCCTCGGCGAGATCGCGGCGGATGTTCGCCTCCTCGATCGCGAGGATGCGCGCCTTCGAGTACGCGTCGTCGGTGCGGATCGGCACCTGGAAGCCGGTGTAGCTCTTCGCCTTGAGGCCGAGCTTGTGCAGCGCGATGCAAAGCAGGCCGATCGAGACCTGCTCCCCGGTGGAGGCGATCACGTCGAGCTCGCGCGGATCGGCATCGGGGTTCACCTCCTTCGCGAGCGCGAGGAGGCGGTTGGTCTCGCCGGACATGGCGGATACGACGACGACGAGCTGGTGGCCCTCCCCGACGAAGCGCTGCACCCGGCGCGCGACCTCGCGGATGCGCTCGGGGCTGCCCATGGAGGTGCCGCCATACTTCTGGACGATCAGGGACACGGGGGGAAACCGGCAGGCAAAAGTCGCCATTTTAGCCTGCCAATTCGTCTATAGTGAGGGCGACTACCGCCGGGCCTTGTCATGAAGAGCTCCCTGCGCCCCCCGATCCTCGCCGCGCTGGTCCTCCTCCCGGGCCTGGGAGGGAGCGCTCTCGCGGGCGCGTGGGCGGGGCTCGTGGCCGGGCTCACCCCCGCCGTGGCGGTGGCGCTCTTCGGCGCCGGAGCGGCCCTCGCCCTGCTCGCCGCCATTGCCGCCTTCGCCGCCGCCCGCTCGCGGGAAGCGCGCCGCGAGGCCGAGGCGCTCACGGCCCAGCTCTCCTTCACCCAGCGGCTCATCGAGGCGATCCCGAGCCCGGTGTTCTTCAAGGATGCCCAGGGCCGCTACCTCGGCTGCAACCGCGCCTTCGAGGATTACATCGGCGTCGCGCGCGCGGAGCTGCTCGGCAGGACCGTCGACCACGTCGGCGATCCGGCATTCGCGGACGCCGCCGCGAGCGTGGACGAGGCGCTCCTCGAGGGCGGCGGCGCGCGGGCGTACGAGGCGGCCTTCACCCATGCGCGCGACGGCACGCGCCACGAGGTGCTGGTGAACAAGTCCACCTTCTCGGGCCCCACGGGGGATGTGGCCGGGCTCGTGGGCGTGCTCGTCGACATCACCGAGCGCAAGGCGCTCGAGGCCGAGACCCGCGAGAGCCACGAGCGGCTGCGGGCGGTGATCCACGCCTCGCCGCTCGCGATCGTCGCGCGCGACCTCGATGGTCTCATCCGCATGTGGAACCCGGCCGCCGAGCGCATGTTCGGCTGGACCGAGGCCGAGGTGCTCGAGACCAAGACCTCGATCACTCCCGTGCGGCTGCGCCCCGACGCGCGCGAGCTTCGCCGGCGCGCGGAGACCGGCGAGACGCTCTGGATCGAGGAGACGCGGCGCCTGCGCCGCGACGGCCGCGAGATCGACGTCTCGCTCTCGGTCGCGCCGATCTACGGCGCGGACGGGATGGTGATCGGCACGATGATGACGCTCGCCGACATCTCGCGGCGCAAGATCGCCGAGCAGGCGCTGCGCGAGAGCGAGGAGCAGCTGCGCCTCGCGATGGACGCGGCGCAGATGGGCATCTGGTACTGGGAGTGCGAGACCGACCGCTTCCTCCACTCCGAGGGCCTGAGCGTGCTCTTCGGCGGGCGGCCGAGCGATCCCATGAGCCACTACCGCACGTTCCAGCAGCGGCTGCACCCCGAGGACCGCGAGCTCCTCGAGGCGACGCTGCGCCACGCGGTCCGCCGCGGCACGGACTTCCAGGTGGACTACCGCGTCATCTGGCCCGACGGCTCGACGCACTGGCTCACCAACCGCGGGCAGATCCACCGCGGCGCCGACGGGCGCGCGCAGCGCGTGATCGGCGTGGCGATGGACATCACCGACCGCAAGCTCGCCGAGCAGCGCATCGCGCACATGGCGCACCACGACGCGCTCACGGGGCTGCCGCACCGGGTGCTGCTGCGCGACCGCATCCAGCAGGCCATCGCGCACGCGCACCGCGACGGCACGCAGCTCGCGGTGCTCTTCCTCGACCTCGACCGCTTCAAGACGATCAACGATTCGCTCGGCCACCAGCTCGGCGACCGCCTGCTGCAGTCGGTGGCGAGCCGCATCCTGGTGTGCGTGCGCGAGGGCGACACGGTGGCGCGCGTGGGCGGCGACGAGTTCGTGATCGTGATCCCCGGCATCTCCTCGTCGGCCGACGCCTCGGCGGTGGGCGCCAAGATCCTCGAGGTGCTCGCGAGCGCCTTCCACCTGAACGGCAACGACCTGCACGTCTCCGGCTCCATCGGCATCAGCCTCTACCCCTCCGACGGCGCCGACGCGGAGATGCTGATGCGCAACGCCGACACCGCGATGTACCACGCGAAGGACTCGGGCCGCGGGAAGCTGCAGTTCTTCACGCAGCACATGAACGTCGCGGCGCAGCACCGGCTCACGCTCGAGAACGCGCTGCGCCGGGGGCTGGAATCGCGCGAGTTCGAGGTGCACTACCAGCCGCTCTTCGACCTGCGCGACCGCTCGGTGTGCGGATTCGAGGCGCTGCTGCGCTGGAAGGGCGCGGACGGCGAGCTCATCTCCCCGAGCCACTTCATCGGCGCGGCCGAGGAATCGGGGCTCATCGTCCCGATCGGCGACTGGGTGCTGCGCGAGGCGCTCGGGCAGGCGAAGGGCTGGCAGGGCGCGGGGCGCCCGGTGATGATCTCCGTGAACGTCTCGGCGCACCAGCTCGCGCGGCCGAGCTTCGTGGACCGGCTGAGCCGCCTCATCGAGGAGGCGGGCATCGATCCCGGGCTCCTCGAGCTGGAGGTGACCGAGGGCGTGATCGTCGAGGGCGCGGGCGAGGCGCGCGAGGCGCTCGACCAGATCGCGGCGCTCGGCGTGGGCATCGCCATCGACGACTTCGGCACCGGCTATTCGGGCCTCGCGTACCTGAAGCGCCTGCCGATCGACACGGTGAAGATCGACCAGTCCTTCGTGCGCGACATCACCATCGACCCCGACGACGCGGCGATCGTCACCGCGATCGTCGCCATGGCGGCGAGCCTGGGCGTGGACGTGGTCGCGGAAGGGGTGGAGACGCAGGCGCAGCTCGAGGCCCTGCGCCGCCTCGACTGCCACCGCGCGCAGGGCTTCCTCCTCGCGCGCCCGATGAGCGCCGCGGCCGCCGCGCAGCTCGTGCGCGACTCGGCCGAGAGCCGCACCGCGGTCCTTCCCTAGGGGCGAGACCCCTTTTTCCTCTGCGCGGGAAAAGGGGTCTCGCCCCGGTTCAACGATTGTCCGAAGCGAGGCGCTTCAGGTCCTCGGCGAAGGCGCTCTTCGCCTGCGTGCGGCGCAGGGTCTCGACGAAGCGCAGCTTCACCTCGTCGTTGCCGGGCCAGATGGTCTCGAGCCAGCTGAATCCCGCGTTGCCGTGGCCGGTGTAGGTGTAGCGGTTCATCTCGGCCGACACCGCGCCGAGGAGCCCGGTGCCGAAATAGTCGTCCCATTCGAGCTTCTCCACCGAGCGGTTCGACTTGATCGCCGCGAGCTTCTTCTTCACCTCGGCGGTGCGCTCCTGGCGGCGGAGCGTCGTGTACTCGCCGCAGCGCTCCTTGAGCCAGAGGTTGGCGGACGCGACCGGAAGCTGGCAGACGGGAGGCGCCATCCCGGGCAGCCGCGACTGCATGAGGTCGTGCGCGAGCTCCATCCGCCCGTGGCCGACCTCGAGCACCACCATCGGGAAATACGAATTGGCGTAGGGCGCGAAGGCGCTCGCCGAGGAGTCGTCCGCCGAGATCATGACCGGCTGCTTGCGCCCGGGCACGTCGATGAAATCGCCGCCGCCCATCGCACCGGCCGGGTACACGGCGAGGCGCCGCACCGGCGGCTTCAGCCGGTACACGTAGTGCGTGGTGCAGCAGCTGCCCTTGCCCGTGAACGCGGAGACGTGCAGGTCCGGCACGCCGTCGCCGTCGAGGTCGCGGCCGATCGCGCGGATCGTCCAGCGCGCGCCCGGCTCCTCCTTCGCGCCGAGCTGCAGCACGGGCTTGCCCTGCCGGAACACCACCACGCGCTCCTCGCCGCTCGCCTTGTCGCGCGCAACCACCGCCTCGTAGTCCTCGAACGTCTTCGCGCCGCCCGCCTCCAGCCCCTGCGTCGCGAGCCACGACGCGGCATCCTGCGCCGCCGCGCCCGTCGCGATCGCGAGGCCCGCGACCGCCGCGGCCACCATTCGCCAGCCGTGCATTTCGAGTCCTCCCGCCAATGTGCGCGAATTTTTTCGCGTTAACTTACCACGGCGGCCATAACCGGCGCTGAAGAGCGCATCCGGCTCTCGAATGACGCGAGGAGGCGGGCAGAGCCTCGGGTGGTGCGGCGCGGAGGCGGCGCGGCGCTTGCGCTATGCCGGCGCGGCGGGCGGCATCGCGCGCTTGACGGGCGCGGGCCGCCGCGGCTGCTCTTCCCAGTCCCCTTCCAGCGAGACGGCGAGCGGCCAGCGATAGATGCCCGGCAAGGTGCCGCTGCGCAGCTCGAAGCGATAGCTCAGCTGGTACACCGAGGAGCGCTGGCGCTCGAGCGGCCGCAGGAAGCCGCCGCCCTCCGGGCCGAACTCGATCACCCTCGGGAAGCCGTAGACGTGCACGAGGCCGAACCACTCGGCCTTCGGGCGGAAGGCGATGCGGCAGCGCGAATTGGTGCGGACCTCGATCTGGGAGGCGCACTCGACGTCCACGAATCCGCGCAGCACGTCGTCCTCGTCGATGTGCAGCTGGGGCGCCTGCGCCATCACCCGCATCTTCGCCATCGGCACGATCACGATCGGCACCTCGCTCGCTCTGCGACGTCTCCATCGTCGGGCAACGCGGGGAATCGGGTGTTGATCTTTCGCAACGAGGCCGCGCGCGCGTCCTAGAGCGGCACGCGCGCCACCGCGAACGCGGCGATGGCGCACATGGCGGCCGCGAGCACGCTGAGGCCGCAGACCACAGGCCTCGGACGACCGAGAAATCGAAGCGCCGCGGCGACGGCAAGCCAGAGCAGCGCGAGAGCGGCAAACGCGTACGCCATGGAACATCGTTCGCCGAGAGGCGGCTCGCCTTCTTGACGTAACGCAACCCGGCCCGCCGGTGCGGCAAGGCCCGGCAAGCGTCCGCTGTTGCGATCACCGAGAGAGATTTGGCGGAAGGTGTGAGATTCGAACTCACGAGGGGCTCGCGCCCCTGCCGGTTTTCAAGACCGGTGCCTTAAACCGCTCGGCCAACCTTCCGTTCCAGGACCATGACTCCGCTCGGTCAACCTTCCGTTTCCAGCGCCCCTCCCCGGCACCTTCGGGCCTCGCGCCCCGCCCGCGGATAACGGGTATGATTCCCAAAGGGATTTTACCCGGGCGGGCTTGAAAGCGACGTCCGGGCCCCGATATCACTACAGAGGCCGGCCTTCCGGCCCGCACACGACCTAGGAGACCACCACATGCAACCGGAAAACCCGCTCACGGCCCCCGCCCGGGTCGCCTCGGCGACGCCCGCGCTCGCCCGCAACCGGGTCCTGCGCAACACGTACCTGCTCCTCGCGATCTCCATGGTGCCCACCGTGCTGGGCGCATGGCTCGGCGTTGCGCTCAAGTTCACCCTGTTCCCCGGCCACCCGGCGATCGCCGCGATGCTGTTCCTCGCGATCGCGTTCGGCTTCATGTTCGGCATCGAGAAGACCAAGAACAGCGCCGCGGGCGTGGGATTGCTCCTCGCGTTCACGTTCTTCATGGGGCTGATGCTCTCGCGCATGCTGGGCGTCGTGCTCGGCCTCGCCAACGGCGCGAGCCTCATCGCGCTCGCGTTCGGCGGCACCGGCGTGATCTTCGCCTCCATGGCGGCGGTCGGCACGGTCACGAAGCGCGATCTCTCCGGCCTCGCCAAGTTCCTCTTCATCGGCGTGATCCTGCTGCTGGTCGCGAGCTTCGCGAACATCTTCCTGCAGATCCCGGCCATGATGATCGCGACCTCGGTGATCGCGATCGCGATCTTCTCCGCCTTCATGGTGGTCGACGTGAACCGCATCGTCACCGGCGGCGAGACCAACTACGTCACCGCCACGCTGATGCTCTACCTCGACATCTACAACGTGTTCGTCAACCTGCTCGCCCTCCTCGGCATCACGGGCGGAAGCAACGACTGACGCTTCATCGCTTCGACGAAAGGGCGGCTCCGGCCGCCCTTTTTGTTTGCCCGAAAAAGCGAGAAAGGGGTCAGGTTACTTTTTCAGGAAAAGTAATCTGACCCCTTTTTCAGCGCTCGAAGAGCGCGATCGACTCGACGTGCCCGGTATGCGGGAACATGTTGACGACGCCCGCGGCGCGCAGGCGATAGCCCTTCACGTTCACCAGCACGCCCGCGTCGCGCGCGAGGGTCGACGGGCTGCACGAGACGTAGACGATGCGGCGCGGCCCGTCCTGCGGCAGCTCCTTGCAGATCTCGACGGCGCCGTCGCGCGGCGGATCGACGAGGAGCTTGTCGACGTGCCCCATGCGCGCGATCGCGCCCGGCGCATCGGCGTAGAGGTCGTGCGCGAAGAAGGTCGCCCGTTCGGCGAGCCCGTTCGCCTGGGCGTTCGCCTGCGCGCGCCCGACCAGCGCCGGCGCGCCCTCGACGCCCACCACGTGCGCGCCGCGCGAGGCGATCGCGAGCGAGAAGTTGCCGAGTCCGCAGAAGAGGTCGCCCGCGCGCTCGCCGGGCTGCGGGTCGAGGAGGTCGGCCGCGCGCTTCACCAGCACGCGGTTCACCGCGGCGTTCACCTGGGTGAACTCGGTCGGTCCGAAGCCGAGCGTGAGGCCGAACTCCGGGAGCCGGTAGTCGAGCGGCGGCGCGTCGAGCGGGTGGAACGGATGCGCGCTGTCCGGCCCCTTGGGTTGCAGCCACCACTGGATGCCATGGCGGTCGGCGAATTCGCCGAGCTTCGCGGCATCCTCCTGCGGCAGCGGCTCGAGGTGGCGCAGCACGAGCACGGTCACCGATTCGCCGACCGCGAGCTCGATCTGCGGCATGCGCTCGCGAAGGCGCATCGAGGTGAACATCTCGCGCAACTCCGGGATCAGCGCGGAGATCCTCGGGGGCAGCACCTCGCACGACAGCACGTCGGCGACGAAGCTCGAGCGGCGCTCGTGGAATCCCACCAGCACGCCGCCCTTCTTCGCGACGTAGTGCACCGAAAGCCGCGCGCGGTTGCGGTAACCCCACGCGGGGCCCATCACCGGCGCAAGGATCGATTCCGGCTTCACCTTGCCGAGGCGCGCGAGGTTGTCCTCGAGCACGCGCTGCTTCGCCGCCACCTGCGCGGCGGGCTCGACGTGCTGCATCGCGCAGCCGCCGCAGCTGCCGAAGTAGCGGCAGCGCGGCGCGACGCGCAGCGCGCTTTCGCGCAGCACCTGCGTGACCGATCCGAGGTCGAAGTTGCCGCGGCTGCGGCGGCGCACGAACTCCACCCGCTCGCCGGTCACGCCGCCGTCGATGAAGACCACCTTGCCGTCGACGTGCGCGACGCCGATCCCTTCGTGGTCCAGGGACTCGATGAACGCTTCGCTCACGGGGCTAGGATCCGCAATCGGTGCGCATGCCGCCGAACACCTGCCGCTGGATCGCCTTCGTGACGGTCACGCCGTCCACGCTGTAGGTGAGCGTGCCGGAGTTGCCGCTCGAGAACGAGAACGACATCGTCCCCACGGGCACGAGCGAGACCGGCCGCCACGGCGAGGCGTCGAACGCCGGCCCGGTCGTGCGATAGAGCGTCCCGGCATAGCCGCCGCCGGAGGTGCGCTCGCCGTCCGACATCACGAGCCACAGCGGCTTGCCGCCGCGGTCGTACGTGAAGAGCGTCGCGAAGAGCGTGTCGCCGTGGTGCGTGACGTTCACGCCCCAGCCCGACTCCGCCGGGTTCCACCACAGGTCCTGGAAGTTGTCCGAGAAGCTGCGGTCGAAGGCGGACCATTTGCAGTCGGGCGGCGTCGCGGCGAACGGCTGCCGGGTGATGCTCTTCGTGACCGTGGCGCCGTTGTAGGTGTAGGTGAGCGTGCCGTTGTCGTGTCCCGAGAACGCGAGCCGCATCGTGCCCACGGCGACCGGCTGGATCGCGCCGAACGGCGCGGCGTCGAACGCCGGGCCGCTCGCGCGATAGAGCGTCCCCGAGTAGCTGCCGTCGGCCTGCCGGTCGCCGCGCGACATGAAGAGCCACGTGGGCGTGCCATCGCGGTCGTAGGTGAAGAGCGTCGCGAAGAGGATGTTGTCCTGGTGGTCTATGTTGATGCCCCAGCCGGATTCGGACGCGTTCCACCACAGGTCGGTGTAGTTCGTGTCGAGGGCATCGGCGCGCAGGCGCAGGTTGTAGCTTCCCGTCCCGCCCGCATCCCAATGGGCGACCTGCAGGTAGTACATGCCGCCCAGCAGGCGCTGCGTCATCCCGAAGTGGTTGCTGTCGGTCTGCGCGTCGTCGTTCACGCCGATCTCCACGCCGCGCGAGTCGAGGAGCGTGCCCACCGTGTCGAGGTTCGCGCCCTCGCTCCACAGGCTCACCCAGGCGGGCGTGCGCAGCTCGAAGCGGAACACGTCGAGGTCGCCCGCGTAGTCGATGCGCCGGTTGTCGAGCGCGAGCGGCGTCCCCGGGTGGCTGTCGAGGATCTCGCCGGAAGCGGCGTTCACCGCGATGCCGGCGAAGTCCTGCGGGCGGTTCGGCGCGTCGTCGGGAGCGCGCGCCACGCGGGAGATGTACGGCTGCATCTCGGGCGCGAAGATCTCCAGGCGGCTGTAGAGGCCGTCCTCGGAGAGGTCGGTGCAGCTCAGTCCGTCGGCGCTGTTGCGCACCGTCGTGCCCGTGAGGATGCCGCGCAGCTCGAGGCTCCCGTTCGCCATCGTGAAGAGACCCGAGCCGCTCGAGCCGCCCTGGATGATGCCGCGCGTGTAGCTCACGCCGTAGAACTCCTGCGGCCACTGGTCGAGGCGGTAGCGCTGGCTCACCAGGCCCGCCGCATAGCGCGCCGTGTCGCCCTTCGGGTGGCTCACGCTCACCACCGGATCGCCCGGGGCGAGCGGCGCGGCGTTCCAGCCCGCATAGACGGCGCCTGGGGGCGGCGTGTCGTTCATCAGCAGCAGCGTGGAATCGACGTTGTAGTTGGTGAAGACGAGCTGGGTGCCGCCGCTCGACTGGTTCGAGGTGGGCGCAAGGCCCTGCCCGGGGCACGCGAAGTCCGACTCGTAGAACCAGAGCGCGGTGACGGTGCGCGCCGCCGTGGCGTTGTCGACGCAGTGGTTCGCGGTGAGGAGGTACGGCGCGGGGTATTTCTCGGTGTCGATGAGCGTTGCCGTGCAAACGAACCCCGATCCGTTGTCGATGAACTGGATGCGCACCACGGATTTCTCGCGCTCGGCGATCGCCGCGGCCACTCCCGGGCCGAGCCCGGGATCTTCGGCCGCGCACATCGTCTCGAGCGTGCAGCTTCCCGCTTCCTTCGCGACGATCGGGGCGTCGAAGTGCAGCACCGCGCCGATGCGGACCGCGCCGGCGCTCGCGGGCCG
>DATIVM010000318.1:0-2034 GCA_035465975.1 Usitatibacter sp. | reverse complement strand
TGGCAGAGAATGGACTGCGGCGCGGCGAGAACGGTTTGCAGGTCTATGTCATGTGCGAGATCCCGTCGAATGTGATCCTCGCCGAGGAATTTGCGGGCCGCTTCGATGGATTCTCCATCGGCAGCAACGATCTGACGCAATTGGTGCTGGGCGTGGACCGCGACTCCGCGGAACTCGCCGGCCTGTTTGACGAGCGCGACGCGGCGGTGAAGCGCATGCTGCACCTCGCGATCCAGGCCTGCCGCAAGGCGGGGAAGTACGTCGGCATCTGCGGCCAGGGCCCCAGCGACTACCCGGACCTCGCCGAGTGGCTGATGCAGGAGGGGATCGAGTCGATGTCCCTCAACCCGGACACCATCGTGGAGACGTGGCTGCATCTCGCGAAAGCGGCGGCGCCGAAAGCGACGGCGTGATCGCCTGGCGCTTCGCGCGCTTCGGCGAGCTCTCGCCGCGGGAGATCCACGACCTCTACCGGGCGCGCGCCGCCGTGTTCGTGGTGGAGCAGAATTGCGCCTTCCAGGACATCGACGGCGCGGATCCGGAGTCCTGGCACCTGCTCGGGTACGTCGGCGAAGAGCTCCTCGCCTACGCGCGCCTCGTGCCGCCCGGCGTGAAATATGCGGAGCCGTCCATCGGGCGCGTGGCGACCACCGGGGCGGCGCGGCGCACTGGACGGGGCCGCGAGCTCATGCGGCAGGCGCTCGCGCGCGCCGAGGAGCTCTGGCCGGACCGTGCGATCCGCATCGGCGCGCAGCAGCGGCTCGAGCGCTTCTACGGGGAATTCGGATTCGTCGCCGCCTCGGCGCCGTACGACGAGGACGGCATCATGCACGTCGAGATGGTCCGGCCCGTCGCCCGCGTGGCGGGGCGGAGCGGCGAGACCGTCGGGTCCTAGCGGCGCGCACCGCGCCGGGCAGAGGAGAAAGGCGATGGCAGGGCAGCTTTCCGGCAAGTCGGCGTTGATCACCGGCTCCACGAGCGGCATCGGCCGCGGCATCGCGGAGTGCTTCGCGCGTGAAGGCGCCCACGTGATGCTGAACGGCTTCGGCGACGCGGGCGAGATCGAGCGCCTGCGCGCGGGCCTCGCGAAGGAGCACGGCGTGAAGGCGCTCTACCACGGCGCCGACATGACCCGGCCCGCCGAGATCGTCGCGATGGTGCGCGAGGCGGAGAAGGCCTTCGGGCGCGTGGACATCGTCGTGAACAACGCCGGCATCCAGCACGTCGCGCCCGTCGACGAATTCCCGCCGGAGAAGTGGGACGCGATCATCGCGATCAACCTCTCCTCGGCGTTCCACGCGACGCGCGCCGCGCTCCCCGCCATGAAGAAGGCGAGGTGGGGCCGCGTGATCAACATCGCCTCGGCGCACGGCCTGGTCGCTTCCCCGTACAAGAGCGCGTACGTCGCGGCGAAGCACGGCATCCTCGGCTTCACCAAGACGCTCGCGCTGGAGGTCGCGGAGCAGGGCATCACCTCGAACGCCATCTGCCCGGGCTACGTGATGACCCCGATCGTCGAGAAGCAGATCGACGATCAGGCGCGCGTTCACGGCATCCCGAAGGAGAACGTCATCCGCGACGTGATCCTCGCCCCGCAGCCCACCAAGCAGTTCGTGCGCATCGAGGACGTCGCCTCGCTCGCGCTCTACCTCGCCTCGGAAGCCGCGGCCCAGATCAACGGCGCGTCGATCTCGATCGACGGCGGCTGGACCGCGCGATAGGGCGATGCTGCGCCGGCGCCGCAAGACGCCCAAGCCGCCGGCGCCGCGGGAGGCGGGGCGCGGCGCGCCGCGCTCCCAACGGCGTCCCCGGCCGGGCGCGCAGGTGCCGCCCGAGCTCGTCATCACCCCCGGGACGCTGGCGCCCGCCGCCAAGGCGCGGCGCGAGCCGCCGCGCGAGAAGCCCGAGCCGCCGCGCGAGAAGCCCGAGGCGCCCCGCGACAAGCGCCCGAGCCGCGCCGAGAACGTCGTCCTCGTCACGGGCTTCGAGCCCTTCGGCGGCGATTCGCGCAATCCCTCCTGGGACGTGTGCGAG
>DATIVM010000317.1:0-3169 GCA_035465975.1 Usitatibacter sp. | reverse complement strand
TCGTGCAGCATCGCGTAGTCGTCGGAGTTCACCGGGATGTTGGTGTGCACGTTGCCGTCGCCGGCGTGCATGTGCAGCGCCACGAAGACGCGCGAGCGCAGCACCTGCGCGTGCACCGCCTCGGCCCCGGCGAGCACCGGGGCGAAGGCGCGGCCCTCGAAGATCTCGCGCAGGCGCTCCAGCACCTCGCGCTTCCACGAGACGCGCGCGCGCCGCGCCTGCAGCTCGGCGAACATCGCCGGATCGTCGATGCGGGCGAGGTATCCGGACCACCGGGCGCGCGTCTCCTCGAGGAGCTCCAGCGCCTGCGCCGCGCGGTCGCCGAAGAACTCCGCCTTGTCGAGCCGCGCCTCGTCGCCCGCCACCGGAAGCTCGCCCATGAAGTACTCGGTGAGCGCGGCGAGGAGCTTCAGCTTGTTGCCGATGGAAAGCTCGATGTTGATGCGCTCGATGCCGTCGCTGTAGTCGCCCAGGCGCTCGAGCGGGATCACCACGTCCTCGTTGATCTTGAACGCGTTGGTGTGCTTCGAGATCGCGGCGGTGCGCGCGCGGTCGAGCCAGAAGCGCTTGCGCGCCTCGGGGCTCGCCGCGACGAAGCCCTCGCCGTCGCGGGCGTTGGCGATGCGCACCACCTGCGAGGCCGCCTCGGCGACCGCGTCCTCGTCGTCGCCCACGATGTCGCCGAGCAGGATCATGCGCGGGCGGCCGCGGCTCCTCGCCTTCGTGGCGTAGCCCACCGCCTTCACGTAGCGCTCGTCGAGGTGCTCGAGGCCGGCGAGGCTCACGCCCGGGGTTGCGTCGACGAACTTCTTCACCTCGACGATCGCCGGCACCGCGCGCCTCACCTCGCCGAAGAACTCCAGGCAGAAGGTGCGCGTGTGCGCCGGCATGCGGTGCAGGACGAACGTGGCCGAAGTGATGAGCCCGTCGCATCCTTCCTTCTGCACGCCCGGCAGCCCGCCGAGGAACTTGTCGGTGACGTCCTTGCCGAGGCCCTCCTTGCGCAGCCTGCGTCCCTCGATCTCGAGCGTCTCCTCGCTCTTCACGGTGCGCGCGTCCGATTCGAAAGTCCGGAGGCGAAAGCGCGCGAGCTGCACCTCGTGGATCTTGCCGCGGTTGTGCCCGATGCGCTCCACCTCGAGCCACTCGCCCGCCGGCGTCACCATGCGCCAGGCGGCGAGGTTGTCGAGCGCGGTGCCCCACAGGACCGCCTTCTTGCCGCCCGCGTTCATCGCCACGTTGCCGCCGATGCACGAGGCGTCGGAGGACGTGGGATCGACGGCGAACACGAGGCCCTCGTCCTCGGCCGCCTCCATCACGCGCTTGGTGACGACGCCGGCGCCGCAGCGGATCACCGGGACCGCCTCGTCGAGCCCGGGAAGCACGCGCCGCTCGACCGGCCCGAGGCCCTCGAGCTTCTCGGTGTTCACGACCGCGGACAGGCGCTCGAGGGGAATCGCCCCGCCGGTGTAGCCGGTGCCGCCGCCGCGCGGGATGATCGTGAAGCCCAGCTCCACGAGCGCGCGGACCAGCGGCGCGCACTCCTCCTCGGTGTCGGGGCACACCACCACGAACGGATACTCGACGCGCCAGTCGGTGGCGTCCGTGACGTGCGAGACGCGCGCGAGGCCGTCGAAGAAGACGTTGTCGCGCCGGGTGATGGCGGCGAGGCGCCGCAGGGTCTTGCGGCGCAGCTCGCGCGTCCCGGCGAACTCGGCCTCGAAGGCATCCACCGCCTCGCGCGCGAGCCCGAGGAGCTCGGCCACGCGGTCGTCGGACGGGGCGCCGGGCGAGCGGCGCCGCTCGATCTCGTGCAGCCGGTGGCGCATCGCCTCGACGAGCAGGCGCAGGCGCCGGGGGCTGTCGAGCAGGTCGTCCTGCAGGTAGGGGTTGCGGCGCACCACCCAGATGTCGCCCAGCACCTCGAAGAGCATGCGCGCCGAGCGGCCCGTGCGGCGCTGGCCGCGCAGCTCCTCGAGCGCCGCCCAGCCCGACGCGCCGAGGAGGCGGATCGCGATCTCGCGGTCGGAGAACGACGTGTAGTTGTACGGGATCTCGCGCAGGCGCGCGGCGTTCATGGGCGTGCGGTCCGCGCGGGCGCGGGGGAAACGTTCCATCTTACCGCAGCGCAGCATGGCCGGGGACTTGTAGTACGCTTGGGATTTCCATGGCCGAATTCCCCGAACGCATCCGCATCGCGACGCGCGAAAGCCGGCTCGCCCTGCGCCAGACCGAGATGGTCGGAGAGGCCCTGCGCGCGCGCCATCCGCGGCTCGCCGTGGAGGCGGTCGGCATGACCACGAAGGGCGACCGCGTCCTCGACCGGCCGCTCGCGCAGGTGGGCGGCAAGGGCCTCTTCGTGAAGGAGCTCGAGGTCGCGCTCGACGAGGGGCGCGCCGACATCGCGGTGCACTCGCTGAAGGACGTGCCGATGGTGCTCGCGCCGCAGTTCGCGCTCGCCACCTTCGGCCCGCGCGAGGATCCGCACGACGCCTTCGTGTCGGCCCGCCACGCCTCGCTCGAGGCGCTGCCCCCGGGCGCGCTCGTCGGCACCTCGAGCCTGCGCCGCGAGAGCCAGCTGCGGCGCGCGTTCCCGAAGCTGCGCTTCAAGCCGCTGCGCGGCAACGTGAACACGCGGCTCGCGAAGCTCGATTCCGGCGAATTCGACGCCATCATCCTCGCCGCCGCGGGGCTCAGGCGCCTGGGGCTCGGGCCGCGCATCCGCGCGACGCTCCCCGAGAGCCTCGCGCTGCCCGCCATCGGCCAGGGCATCCTCGCGATCGAGTACCGGCGCGACCGCGCCGATATCGCCTCCCTCCTCGCGCCGTTCGAGGACCGCCCCACGGCCGTCGCCGCGCGCGCCGAGCGGGCGTTCGGGCTCGTGGTCGAGGGAAGCTGCGAGGTGCCTTTGGGCGCGATCGCGCACGCGGGCGGCGAGCGGCTCGCGCTCGAAGGCTTCATCGGCCTTCCCGACGGGACGCGGCTGGTGCGCGACCGTGTCGAGGGAAGCTGCGACCAGGCCGAGGCGCTCGGCGCGACGCTCGGGCAACGGCTCCTCGACGCGGGGGGGAGGGAGATCCTCGACATCCTCGCGCGCCGTTCGGCATGAGCGCCGCCCGGCTCGAGGGATTGGGCGTGGTGATCACCCGCCCGCGGCCCGCGGCCGATG
>DATIVM010000316.1:0-5698 GCA_035465975.1 Usitatibacter sp. | reverse complement strand
GTTCCTCGCGATCCTGCAGGTCGAAAGCAAGTAAGGAGAACAACCAATGCAGGGCGGACTCGACTGGGAAATGATCGCGATGATCGCGGCGGCGGCGAGCGCCGCGGTGATCGCCTGGGACTTCGTGGCCGCGCGCACCGGCGCGCCGCGCTCCGAGACGCGCAAGGGCCTGCTCGAGGTCGCCTGGCCGGTGCTCTTCATCGCCGTGATGGGGATGCTCCTCAAGTTCACCGACTTCGCGGCGGTGCTGCTGCTCGCGGCGGTCATCACCGGCCTCATCTGGCTGTGGGACGCGAAATGGGCGCGGCCGCGGCGCACCGCCGGGGAGCCGGAGCCGGTGCTGGTGGACATGGCGCGCGCGTTCTTCCCCGTGATCGTCGTCGTGTTCCTGATCCGCTCCTTCTGGGTGGAGCCCTTCAAGATTCCCTCGGGCTCCATGAAGCCGACGCTCCTCGTGGGCGACTTCATCCTCGTGAACAAGTACACGTACGGCATCCGCCTGCCCGTCATCAACCGCAAGATCCTCGACGTGGATCCGCTGCATCGCGGCGACGTCGTGGTGTTCCGCTATCCCGACGATCCCAACGTCGACTACATCAAGCGCGTGGTGGGGCTTCCCGGGGACAAGATCGTCTACCGGAACAAGCGCCTCTCCATCAACGGCCAGGCTCTCGCGTACGAGCCGGACGGCTTCTACACGGACAGCGAGCTCAACTACCTGCGCCTCCCCACCTGGGACGAGAACCTGGGCGGGCACCTGCACAAGGTCATGGTCGTCCCCGCCCAGCCGCCGGTCGATCTCGCCCAGGTCCGGCAATTTCCTCACCGGGACAATTGCGAATACAATGACGACGGCTTCGCCTGCACGGTGCCGCCCGGCGAGTACTTCATGATGGGCGACAACCGCGACCAGAGCAGCGACAGCCGGTACTGGGGATTCGTGCCGGACGAGAACATCAAGGGCCGCGCCTTCCTCGTGTGGATGAACTTCGGTGATTTCCGCCGCGTCGGCACACGGATCGAGTAGGCGGCGCGCCGGGAACGAGGGGAAACCTATGGAACAGCAACGCGGCCTGTCGCTAATCGGGATGATCGTGACGCTCGCCGTCCTGGGCTTCGTCGGGCTCCTTGCCGCCAAGCTGCTTCCTTCCTACGTCGAGTACTGGGGCGTGAGGAAGATGTTCGCCGCGATGGAGAAGAACGGGGAGATCAACGGCACTCCGGTGCAGATCCGCCACGCCTACGACATGCGCAACGCGATCGAGGACGTGCGAAGCGTCAGCGGCAAGGACCTGGAGATCAGCAAGGAGGGCGGCGACACGGTGGTGAGCGCGGACTGGTCGGTGAAGGTGCCTCTCGTATCGAACATCAGCGCCTGCATCGATTTCTCCGCGAGCGCGTCGTCGTCGGGCTCGTCCGAAACGCAGTGACCCGCCGGGCGGCCCGCGGCGGCGAGCCCATCGAAGGCCTCGCCGAGCTGGAGCGCCGCCTCGGCCATCGCTTCGCCGCGCCCGAGCTCGCCCGCCAGGCGCTCACCCACCGCAGCTTCGGCACGCCCCACAACGAGCGCCTCGAGTTCCTCGGCGACAGCCTCCTCAACTGCGCGGTCGCGACGCTCCTCTACGAGCGCTTTCCGGCGCTGCCCGAAGGCGACCTCTCGCGGCTGCGCGCGGCGCTGGTGAACCAATCGTCGCTCTCCGCGATCGCGCAGGGCCTGGGGCTGGGCGAGCGCCTGCGCCTGGGCGAAGGCGAGCTCAAGAGCGGCGGCTTCCGCCGCCCGTCGATCCTCGCCGACGCGCTCGAGGCGCTCCTCGGCGCGGTGTACCTCGACGCCGGCTTCGATGCGCTGCGCGCGACCGTGCAGGCGCTGCTCGCCGACCGGCTCGAGCGCGCCGAGAAGAGCCCCGTGGACAAGGATCCGAAGACCGAGCTGCAGGAGCACCTGCAGGGGCGGCGCCTGCAGCTGCCGCGATACGCCGTGACGAAGACCGAGGGCGAGGCCCACGACCAGACCTTCACCGTCGAGTGCCGCGTGGACGATCTCGCGCTCGTCGCGACCGGCACCGGGCCGAGCCGCCGCGCGGCGGAGCAGGCGGCGGCCGCCGGCGTGCTCGCGAAGCTCGAGAGGACGCCGCGGCGCCGCAAGCCATGAGCGAGCCGGCATTTCGCACCGGGACCGTGGCGATCGTGGGCCGCCCCAACGTCGGCAAGTCGACGCTGCTCAACCGCCTGGTGGGCGCGCACGTCGCGATCACGTCGAGGAAGCCCCAGACCACGCGCCACCGCCTCCTCGGCATCCATACCGACGGCCGCTGCCAGGTGCTGTTCGTCGACACGCCGGGCTTCCAGACGCAGCACCGCAACGCGCTCAACCGCACGATGAACCGCACGGTGGGGCAGGTCGCGAAGGAGGTGGATGCGGTCCTCCTCGTGGTCGACGCGCACGGCTGGGACGAGCGCGACGATCCGGTGCTCGGGCTCCTGCCGCCCAAGGTGCCCGTGATCCTCGTGCTCAACAAGGTGGACAAGGTGCGCGACAAGGCCGCGGTCGCCGCGACACTGCTCGAGGCCTCGAAGAAGCGCGACTTCGCCGCGCTGGTGCCGGTGAGCGCCGCGAAGGGCACGCAGCTCGGCGCCCTGATGGGAGAGATCCGCAAGCTCCTTCCCGAGGCGCCGCCGATCTACGAGCCGGACGAGATCACCGACCGTCCGGAGCGCTTCCTCGCCGCGGAGCTGGTGCGCGAGCGCATCTTCCGGCTTCTCGGCGACGAGCTTCCGTACTCCACCGCGGTCGACGTGGAGAAGTTCGAGGTCGAGGGCAACCTGCGCCGCATCTCGGCCGCCATCTACGTCGACAAGCCCGGCCACAAGGCGATCGTGATCGGCGAGAAGGGCGCGACGATCAAGCGCATCGGCACCGAGGCGCGCCACGCCATGGAGGCGCTGTTCGGCTCCAGGGTGTTCCTGGAGACCCACGTGCGCGTGAAGAGCGGCTGGGCCGACAACGAGGCCGCGCTCAGGCTGCTCGGCTACCGCTGAGCGTTTCCCGCTCCATCCGGCACGGCTGCGCCCGCGCGCGCACGGGCGCGCGCGCATGCTTCACAATCACGCCATGGACCGGGCCTACGTGCTCCACACCTATCCTTATCGGGAGACCAGCCTGATCCTCCAGGTGTGGACGGAGAAGCACGGCCGCATGGGGCTGGTGGCGAAGGGCGCCCGGCGGCCGAAGTCGGCCCATCGCAGCCTCCTCGTGCCCTTCCAGCCGCTCGCGATCGACTGGTTCGGGCGCGGGGAGCTGCGCACGCTGAAGACCGCCGAGCCGTCGGCGCCGGCCACGCCGCTCGCCGGCCAGAGCCTGCTCTCGGCCTTCTACCTGAACGAGCTCCTCCTCAAGCTCACGCATCGCGACGATCCCCACGAGGGGCTCTTCGAGGCCTACGACGCGGCGATCGGCGAGCTCCGCCGTGTCTCGCGCGAGGGCCGCGCGCTCTCACCGGTGTTTCCCGCCGTCGAGGTCGTGCTGCGCCGCTTCGAGCTGCGCATGCTGCAGGAGCTCGGCTACGCCGTGGAGCTCGCGCGCGAGGCGCGCACCGGCGAGCCCATCGATCCGCAGCGCGAGTACTGGTACGTCGTCGAGCGCGGTCCGGTCGCCGCCGAGGCGCAGGGCGCGGTGGCGAATGCGGTAAGATTGCGCGGTCTCACGCTGATCGACCTCGAGCGCGGCCGGTTCGAGGAGGCCGCCACCGTCGCGCAAGCCAAGCAGCTCATGCGCCTGCTGATCAACCATTCGCTGAACGGGCAGGAGTTGGCGACCCGCGCGCTCGTGCGGGACCTGCAAAGCCTCGCACCCGGAGCCGACACCCTCTCCCCCAGCCCCTCTCCCAACGGAGAGGGGGGAACGCAATGATCGAGCTCGGCGTCAACATCGACCACGTCGCCACCATCCGGCAGGCGCGGCGCACCTACGAGCCGGACCCGGTGTGGGCCGCGGTGGAGGCGCACCTGGGCGGCGCCGACGGCATCACCGTGCACCTGCGCGAGGACCGGCGCCACATCCAGGACGAGGACGTGCGCCGCCTGCGCGAGCTCACGCACATCAGGCTCAACCTCGAGATGGCCGCGACCGAGGAGATGGTGCGCATCGCCCGCGCCATCCGCCCCGAGATGGCGATGCTCGTGCCCGAGGGGCGCGAGGAGATCACCACCGAGGGCGGCCTCGACATCGTCGGCCAGGAGAAGCGCCTCCGGGACGCGGTGGCGCGGCTCGCCGACGCGGGCATCGTGACGAGCGTCTTCATCGACGCGGAGATCCCGCAGGTGGAGGCCGCGGCGCGCATCGGCGCGCGCGTCTGCGAGATCCACACCGGCCCGTACGCGCACGCCTTCCATTCGCGCGGGCGCGACGCCGAGAGCGCGCCGGTGCAGGCGGAGATCGAGAAGGTGCGCAGCGCCGGGGAGGCGATCCGCTCGCTCGGCATGCGCTTCAACGCCGGCCACGCGCTCAACTACTTCAACGTCGAGCCGATCGCGGCGCTCCCGGGCGTGCGCGAGCTGCACATCGGCCACGCCATCGTGAGCCGCGCGGTGTACATCGGCATGCGCGAGGCGGTGCGCGAGATGAAGGCGCTGATGACCAACGCGAGGAAGGCGTGATCGTCGGCATCGGGACCGACGTGTGCTCGATCGGGCGGGTCGCCGAGGTGCTGGGCCGCCACGGCGAGCGCTTCGTGCACCGCATCCTCACGCCGGAGGAGCGACCCCGCTTCGAGCGCACGCGCGACAAGGCGGGCCACCTCGCCAAGCGCTTCGCCGCGAAGGAGGCGTTCTCGAAGGCGATCGGCACCGGCATCCATCCGCCGTTCAAGTGGCACTCGATCAGCGTGGGCCGCGACGCGCGCGGCAAGCCGCTGATCCTGCCGAGCGAGGAGATGGCGCGCCACCTGGAATCGCTGGGCGTGACCCGCGCCCACATCTCGCTCACCGACGACCACGACGTCGCCATGGCGTTCGTGGTGCTCGAAGGGGAGGGCCCGTGAAGCTCGGACCCGCGATGATCGACGTCGCCGGTCTCGAGCTGAACGCCGACGACGTCGAGCGGCTGCAGCATCCGCAGGTGGGCGGCGTGATCCTCTTCGCGCGCAACTTCGCCGCGCCGCTGCAGCTCGTCCAGCTCGCCCATTCCATCCGGGAGCTGCGCACGCCGCAGCTCCTCGTCGCCGTGGACCACGAGGGCGGGCGCGTGCAGCGCTTCCGCCACGGCTTCACGCCGATCCCGGCCATGGCAGAGCTCGGCAGGCTCTGGGACCGCGATCCCGCGCAGGCGCTCGCCGCCGCGCGCGGCTGCGGCTTCGTGATCGCGAGCGAGCTGCAGGCGCACGGCGTGGACTTCAGCTTCGCGCCGGTGCTCGACGTGGACCACGGCGAGTCGAGCGTCATCGGCGATCGCGCGTTCCATCGCGATCCCAACGTGGTCGCCGTGCTCGCCGAGGCGCTGCAGGCCGGCCTCGACGCCGCCGGCATGGCCTCGGTCGGCAAGCACTTTCCCGGCCACGGCTACGTGCGCGCCGATTCGCACCTCGAGGTGCCGGTGGACGATCGCACGTACGCCGAGATCGCGGCGGCGGACCTGGTGCCGTTCCAGCGGCTCGCACGCTCCAGCATGGGCGGCATCATGCCGGCGCACGTGGTGTACCCG
>DATIVM010000315.1:0-4251 GCA_035465975.1 Usitatibacter sp. | reverse complement strand
CACTTCGAGGTGCGCGAGAAGGGCATTCCGCTCAACCCGGGAAAGTTCCTCGCCATGGGCAAGAACGACGTGGTGCTGAAGGCCTCCCTCCAGCGCTAGCCCGGGCGCAACCGCCCGGCGGGGTTGCGGCCGGCCGGGGCGCCCCCATCTCCCCGTATAATTGACGTTCGCCGGCCCCGCGTGGGCCGGCTTCCGCGTTTTCCACTCCTCCTTCCCGTGCTCAACACCGCTCTCAAGGCCATCTTCGGCAGCCGCAACGACCGGCTCCTCAAGCAGTACCGCAAGACCGTCGAACAGGTGAACGCGCTCGAGCCCGCGATCCAGAAGCTCAGCGACGAGCAGCTCGCGGGGAAGACCCCCGAGCTCCGGCAGAAGGTGGCCAACGGCGCCGCGCTGGACGAGATCCTGCCCGAGGCCTTCGCCGTGGTGCGCGAGGCCGGCAAGCGCGTGCTCGGCATGCGCCACTTCGACGTGCAGCTGGTGGGCGGCATCGCGCTGCACCAGGGCAAGATCGCCGAGATGCGCACCGGCGAGGGCAAGACCCTGGTCGCCACGCTTCCCTCGTACCTGAACGCGCTCGAGGGCAAGGGCGTGCACGTCGTGACGGTGAACGACTACCTCGCGCGGCGCGACGCCGAGTGGATGGGCCGCATCCATCGCTTCCTGGGGCTCAGCGTCGGGGTCGTGGTGCCGCAGATGGACCCGCTCGAGAAGCAGCAGTCCTACCGCGCGGACATCACCTACGGCACGAACAACGAGTTCGGCTTCGACTACCTGCGCGACAACATGGCGACCACGGTCGCCGACCGCTTCCAGCGCAAGCTCCACTACGCGATCGTGGACGAGGTGGACTCGATCCTCATCGACGAGGCGCGCACCCCGCTCATCATCTCGGGGCAGGCGGAGGATTCCACGGAGCTCTACCGGCGCATCGACGAGCTCGTGCCGCGGCTCGCCAAGCAGGAGGACGAGAAGGGACCCGGCGACTACTTCGTCGACCTGAAGATGCACACGGTGACCCTCTCGGAGGACGGCCACGAGCACGCCGAGAAGCTGATGACCCAGGCGGGCCTCCTCGCCGAGGGCGCGAGCCTCTACGACCCGGCGAACATCGTGCTGATGCACCACCTCTATGCCGGCATCCGCGCCCACGCGCTCTACCACCGCGACCAGCACTACGTGGTGCAGAACGACGAGGTGATCATCGTCGACGAGTTCACCGGCCGCATGATGCAGGGACGGCGCTGGTCCGAGGGCCTGCACCAGGCGGTGGAGGCGAAGGAGCGCGTCACGATCAAGAGCGAGAGCCAGACGCTCGCCTCGATCACCTTCCAGAACTACTTCCGCCTCTACAAGAAGCTCGCCGGCATGACCGGCACCGCCGACACCGAGGCCTTCGAGTTCTCCACCATCTACAACCTCGAGACGGTGCTCATCCCCACGCACCGCCCGATGATCCGCAAGGACCACAACGACCAGGTCTTCATCACCGCGAAGGAGAAGTACGGCGCGATCATCAACGACGTGAAGGAGCGCACGGCGAAGGGGCAGCCGATCCTCGTCGGCACCACCTCCGTCGAGAATTCCGAGCTCCTGTCCGGGATGCTGCAGAAGGACAAGATCCCGCACAACGTGCTCAACGCCAAGCAGCACGCGCGCGAGGCGGAGATCGTGGCGCAGGCAGGGCGCCCCGCGCAGGTCACGATCGCCACCAACATGGCGGGCCGCGGCACCGACATCGTGCTGGGCGGCAATCCCGATCCGGAGATCCAGCAGATCCGGGCCGACGAGACGCTCGCGCACGAGGAGAAGGAGCGGCGCATCGCCGGCGTGAAAGAGAACTGGCAGCGGCTGCACGAGGCGGTGGTGAAGGCGGGCGGCCTGCACATCATCGGCTCCGAGCGCCACGAGTCGCGCCGCATCGACAACCAGCTGCGCGGCCGCTCGGGTCGCCAGGGCGACCCCGGGAGCTCGCGCTTCTTCCTCTCCTTCGAGGACCCGCTGCTCAAGATCTTCGCCGGCGAGCGGCTGCAGGGCATCATGCGCTCGCTCAAGATCCCCGAGGGCGAGCCGATCGAGGCGCGCATGGTGTCGCGCTCCATCGAGAACGCGCAGCGCAAGGTCGAGGCGCGCAACTTCGACATCCGCAAGCAGCTGCTCGAGTACGACGACGTCGCGAACGACCAGCGCAAGGTGATCTACGCGCAGAGGAACGAGCTGCTCGAGTCCGACGACATTTCCGACACCATCCGCTCGATCCGCGCCGACGTGCTGGGCGCGGCGGTGCAGGAGTTCGTCCCGCCGGGCAGCGTCGAGGAGCAGTGGGACCTGCCGGGACTCGAGCGCAAGCTCGATTCCGATTTCTTCCTCAAGGCGCCGGTCGCGAAGTGGGCCGAGGAGGACGAGACGCTCGACGAGGAGAAGATCGCCGCGCAGGTGATCGGGCTCGCCGAGAAGGCCTACGAGGCCAAGTGGTCCGTGCTCGAGGAGCGCGAAGCGGTGCGCCACTACGAGCGCGCCGTGATGCTGCAGTCGATCGACACGCATTGGCGCGAGCACCTGGCGGCCCTCGACTACCTGCGCCAGGGCATCCACCTGCGCGGCTACGCGCAGAAGCAGCCGAAGCAGGAGTACAAGCGCGAGGCCTTCGAGCTCTTCGGCGCGATGCTCGACTCCATCAAGCGCGAGGTGACCCGCCACCTGATGGCGGTGCAGGTGCGCACCCAGGAGCAGGTCGAGGAGGCGGAGCGCCGCGCGGCCGCCGCGGCCGCGGCGCTCAAGAACGTGCAGTACCAGCACTCCGACTTCAACCCCGCGCTCGCGGGCGAGGAGGCCCAGTCCGAGGCCGCGGTCGCGATCGCGAACGCCGCGGCGCCCGCCCCCGCGCCGCAGCCCATCCAGCGCTCGACGCAGAAGGTGGGCCGCAACGATCCCTGCCCCTGCGGCTCCGGGAAGAAGTACAAGCACTGCCACGGCAAGCTCGCCTGATCCCGTCATTCCCGCGCAGGCGGGAATCCATGGATCCCCGGCGTCCCGGGATGACCGGGCTTCCGGGGATGACGGAATCAGCGCTTCGGCAACCTCCGGTGCACCAGCTTCGCCGTGGCGAGTGCCGGCGCCATCAGCTCGTCCACGATCTCGCCCGCCTCGCCGAGGATGAAGCCGCGGAAGGCGACCGCCGCGGGCGAGAGGCGCTTGTCGGCGCGGTGCACGAGGTACCAGCGCCGCACGATCGGCAGGTCCTCCACGTCGAGCACGTGGATCGCCTTCGTCGCCACCTCGCGCCCCACCGTATGAAGCGACAGCAGGCTGATGGCCATGCCCGCCATCACCGCCTGCTTGATGGTCTCGTTGCTGCTCATCACGAGCGTGGGCGAGAACGCGACGTGGTGCTTCGCGAAGAGCCCGTCGGCGAGGATGCGCGTGCCCGATCCCGGCTCGCGCGCGATGAAGGGCTCGTCGAGGAGGCCGCGCACCGGCAGCCGGCGGCGGCCCGCGAGGCGATGGCCGGGCGGCGCGACGATCACGTGCGGGTTCGGCGCGAAGGGCTCGGCGTGCGTCTCGATCTCGCTCGGGGGGCGGCCCATGATCGCGATGTCGATGTCGTCCTCCCCGAGGTGGCGGACCATCGCGGCGCGGTTGCAGACGTCCAGGCGCAGCTTCACGTCCGCGTGCCGCCGGCAGAACTCGCTGATGAGGCGCGGCGCGAAGTACTGGGCGGTGCTGATCACCGCCACGGTGAGGTGGCCGCCCTTCAGTCCCTTCAGCGCCGAGATCGCGTCCTCGGCGCCCTTGAGCTCGCGCTCCACCGCGTGCGCCGCGCGCAGGATCTCGCGCCCCGCCTCCGTCGGGCGGATGCGCCGCCCCGAGCGCTCGAGGAGGGGAAGCCCGCAGGAGCGCTCGAGCGCCTTCACCTGGAGCGAGACCGCGGGCTGCGTGAGGTGCAGGACCTTGGCCGCGCCGGAAAAGCCCTGCTCCGCGACCACGGCGGCAAAGACGCGGAGCTGGCGGCGTGTGATGTGCCTCATGGTTCCTCAGTATAAGAAAATCTAATGCTTGGCTCCATAAAAATAAACTTTATTTCCGCCGCGCCCTGCGCGACCCTGTTCGGGAGGGGATCGATTCCCCGCCGAACCGGAGGAGTGCCATGCGCGTGTGCATCGTGGGGGCGGGCGCGATCGGATGCTTCGTCGGCGCGCGGCTCGCGCGCGCCGGCGTCGAGGTGACGCTCGTCGCGCGCGGGGCGCACCT
>DATIVM010000314.1:0-2820 GCA_035465975.1 Usitatibacter sp. | reverse complement strand
TGCTGGTGGCGTAGATCAGCAGGTTGTCGCCGGCCTGCGCCACCGAGCCGTCGAGCACGCTCTTGAGCGCCTTGTAGCCGGGCTCGCCCTCGTCGAAGCTGAGGTCGTCGCAGAAGACGACGAAACGCTCTGGTCGCGACGCGACGAGGTCGACCAAGTCGGGCAGGTCCACGAGGTCGGCCTTGTCGACCTCGATGAGGCGCAGGCCCTTCTTCGAGAACTCGTTCAACGCCGCCTTCACGAGCGAGCTCTTGCCGGTGCCGCGCGCGCCGGTGAGGAGCACGTTGTTCGCCGGCCGGCCGGCGACGAACTGCGCCGTGTTCTCGCGCAGGCGCCGCTTCTGCTCGTCGATGTCCTTGAGGTCGCTGAAGCGGATGGAGTGCGGATGGCGCACCGACTCGAGGTAGCCGCCGCGGGCGTTCTTGCGCCAGCGATAGGCGTTCGCCTTCCAGTCGGGAGGGCGGCCGGCGCCGGGCAGCAGCCGGTCGAGGCGCTCGACCAGGTCGTCCAGCCGGTCGGCGATGCGCTTGAGTTGTGCTTCGTCGGTCATCGGATCGTGAAGATCATCAGCCAGTAATAGGTCACCGTCTCGAGGTGCGCCTCGCGCGCCACGGGGCGCACGGCCTCGGCGAGCTCCTCGGCGGTGGGGAAGTTCTTGAGCACCTCGTAGCGCTCGCCGTTGGGCAGGTGGCGCATCTGGTAGGTGTTCCCCTCGGCGTCGCGCCGCGAGATCGCCGTGGAGCTGCCCTCGACGTAGGAGTTGTCGAGGATCGCCACCACCGACCCGGGCACCAGCTTGCGCGAGAGGTTCTGCACGAAGCGCGCGATGTCGCTCTTCTTCACGTGCGACCACCAGAAGCCGGCGAAGGCCGCGTCGCAACCGCCGGGCGCGCCCTCGAGCGTGATGGCGTCGGCCTTGAAGAACGAGGCGCGGGCCGGGGGGATCGGCTTCTCGCGCGCGATCTCGAGCACGGCGTCGTTGATGTCGCACGCGTAGACCTTCGCCGCCTCGCGCGCGATGAACTGGGTCCAGTACCCGGTGCCGCACGCGACCTCGAGCACGGTGCGGCCGCGCAGCACCTCCGGCACGCGGTGCCGCAGCCACTCGAGCTCGTGCTGCCGCTCGGGCTTGTCGTAGACCTGCTCGTAGATCGCGGCGCGCTTGGCGTAGTAGCGCTCCAGGTGCGGCGCCGTGCTCCGGGATTCAGCCATGGCTCTCACCTCTCATGGAAGTGCTGCGCAACGGACGGCCCGTTCAACTCCGGTAGTCGGCGTTGATCTTCACGTAGTCGTACGAGAAATCGCAGGTCCAGACGGTCGCCGACTCGTCGCCGCGGCCGAGCGCGACGCGAACGGCGATCTCCGCGGGCTTCATCACGCGCTGGCCCTGCGCCTCGGTGTAGGTCGCCGCGCGGCCGCCGTTCTCCACCACGGTGACGTCGCCCAGCCGCACGCTCACGCGCGCCGGGTCGAGGTCCTCGACGCCCGCGTTGCCGATCGCGGCGAGGATGCGGCCGAGGTTGGGATCGGAGGCGAAGAATGCGGTCTTCACCAGCGGCGAGTGGGCGATGGCCTTGGCGACGCGCAGGCATTCGCCGCGCGTCTCGCCCTCGTCCACGGTGATGGTGATGAACTTGGTCGCCCCCTCGCCGTCGCGCACGATGGCCTGCGCGAGGATGCGCGCGACCTCGGTCACCGCCTCCGCGAGCTTCGCGAACTCGGCGGTGCCCTCGCCCACGATCTCCGGGTGCGCCGCGCGCCCGGTCGCGACCAGGAGCAGCGTGTCGTTGGTCGAGGTGTCGCCGTCGACGGTGATGGCGTTGAACGACGTCTCGCACACCTGCCGCACCATGTATTGGAGCGCGTCCCGGCCCACCGCCGCGTCGGTCGCGATCACGGCGAGCATGGTCGCCATGTTGGGCTGGATCATGCCGGCGCCCTTCGCGATGCCGGTGACCGTCACGGTGCGCCCGTCGATCACCGCCTGCCGCGAGACGGCCTTGGGCACCGTGTCGGTCGTCATGATCGCCTCGGCGGCCGAGGCCCAGTGGTCCGGCGCGAGGTCCGCGATGCACTCGGGAAGGCCGCGCTCGATGCGCTCCACGGGCAGCGGCTCCATGATCACGCCCGTCGAGAGCGGCAGCACCGAGGAGGGCTCGACCTCGAGCCCTTTCGCGACCGCCGCGCACACCGCACGCGCGCTCGCGAGGCCCGCCTCGCCGGTGCCCGCGTTCGCGACACCGGTGTTCACCACGATGGCGCGGATCGGGCCCTCCTCCTCGAGGTGCTCGCGGCACACGATCACGGGCGCGGCGCAGAACCGGTTGCGCGTGAAGACGCCCGCCACGAGCGCGCCCTCGTCGAGCGCCATCACCAGGAGGTCCCTGCGGCCGGGCTTGCGGATGCCGGCGCGGGCCACACCCAGCCGCACGCCGGAAATGGTGAGCAGGTCTTCGGCGCGCGGCGGCTCCAGGTTGACGGCCATCGGTAATTCCGACCTCGGAAGGCGGCGCGCGGGATGCGGCCGTGTCGAACGCGGAATTTTACACGCGCGGCGACTTGGGCCTCAGGCGGCCATCGCGTAGGCGTCCACGTAGGCGCCGCCGCGCAGGGCGTAGCAGCGGTGCGTGCCCTCGGTTTCGAATCCGAATTTGCGGCAGAGCGAGATGGCGCGCTCGTTGTCCGTGTAGACGGCGAGCTCGATGCGGAACACGTTGAGCCAGTTGTCCGCGAGATCGGTAAGGGCGGTCATGAGGCGGCTGCCGACGCCCTGTCCCTGCCAGTCGCGCACCACCCCCATGCCGAGGCCGCGGGCTCGGC
>DATIVM010000313.1:0-2545 GCA_035465975.1 Usitatibacter sp. | reverse complement strand
GAATGGAAGTCCTCCGAGCCCAGCCGCCCGCCGGCACGGCCGGCCTGGGGCCGGATGCCGCTCGCCTGCGAGGTTCCGGGTACGGATGTGGCCATGTGCGCCGTTCGATTTGCGATACCCGGCAGACGTGTGCGCCGCCTTCGCCGGACTCGGGGAAAGTATACCCCCGGGATGCGGGCGGGGGCCGCCTCAGGCGATGCAGTAGGCGAGGCCTTCCTCGAAGAGCCGCCGGGGGAGCTTGCGGCCGATGAAGACCATGACGCTCTCGCGCGGCTCGCCGGGCGCCCAGGGCTTGCCGGGGGTGCCGCCCATGAGCATGTGCACGCCCTGGAAGATCATGCGGCGGGGCTCGCCCTGGACGTTCAGCACGCCCTTGTAGCGCAGCAGGTCCTCGCCGTAGTTCTGCACCATGAGCGAGAGGAAGGTCTCGATCTTCTCCATGTGCAGCGGCCGCGCGTCCTTCCACACGAAGGAGCCCACGTCGTCGTTGTGCTCGTGGTCGTCGCTCTCCAGGAACTGCGGGTCCACCTCGAGGGCGGCGTTCAGGTTGAAGCCGCGGATGTCGAGGAGGTCCCGGATATCCGCCTCGCCCATGTGCACTTTCTTCTGCGGCGCGCGCGGGTTCATCGCGCGCAGCCGTTTCATGAGCCCGTCGACCTCCGCGTCCTCCACCAGGTCGGTCTTGGAGAGCAGGATGCGGTCCGCGAAGCCCACCTGGCGGCGCGCCTCGTCGTGCTCGTCGAGCTGCCTCGCGGCGTGCTTGGCGTCGACCACGGTCACCACCGCGTCGAGCAGGTACTGGTCGTGGATCTTCTCGTCCATGAAGAACGTCTGCGCGACCGGGCCCGGATTGGCGAGGCCGGTGGTCTCGATGATCACGCGATCGAAGGCGAGCTCGCCGCGCTTCCTCTTCTTGCCGAGGTCGCCGAGGATGCGCACGAGGTCGCCGCGCACCGTGCAGCACAGGCAGCCGTTGTTCATCTCGACGATCTGCTCCTCCTTGTCCTCCACGAGGATCTCGTTGTCCACGCCGGTCTCGCCGAACTCGTTCTCGATCACGGCGATCTTCTCGCCGTGCTTCTCGGTGAGGATGCGGTTGAGGAGCGTCGTCTTCCCCGCCCCCAGGAACCCGGTGAGGATGGTGACGGGGATCAGGTCCTTGTTCTCGACGGCGGCGGCCATGGATTACCTCGGTGGCGGATTGCGGAAGGATTGCAAGATCGGGGCGATCGCGGATTCTTCAAGGTCGCGGCCGATGAAGACGAGCCGCGTGCGCCGGTCGGCGTCGGGCCATTCCGGGAGCCGCGCGGGAGGATACAACGTGTGCTGCACGGCGTGCACCGCGACCGGCCCCGGCTCCCCGCGCACGTTCACGAGGCCCTTCAGGCGCAGGATCCGCGCGCCGAGGAGCCCGACCAGCGTCTCCAGTGCCGTTTCGAGGTCCTCGGCCTCGAAGGGTTCCTCCGAGGTCCACGCGAACGAGGTGATGCGCGGATCGTGGCGCGGCGCCGTGGGGCCGCCCGCGCGGCGGTAGGCCCCCGCGTTGAGCCAGCCGCGCGGATCGGCGATGCGCCCTTCGGCGCGGTACAGCCCCGTGTCGAGGAGGAGCGCCGGGTCGGGCACGTCGTCGAGGCCCTTGCGCACGATTCTCGCGCCCGGATTGAGCGCGCGCAGCCGCTCCTCGAGCGCATCGATGCCCGCCGCCCCCGCCCGGTCCACCTTGGTGATCACGATGCGGTCGGCGATCGCCGCCTGCTTCACCGCCTCGGGATGCGCGTCGAGCGTCGCCATGCCGTGCTCCGCGTCGACGGTGGCGACGACGCCCGCGAGCGAGTAGCGGGCCGCGACGGCGGGCATCTCGATCAGCGTCGCGAGGAGCGGCGCGGGGTCCGCGAGGCCGGTCGTCTCGATCACCACGCGGCGGAAGGCGGGGAGGGTTCCCGCGGCGCGCTGGAAGTGCAGCTCGCGGAGCGTCCCGAGGAGCTCGCCCGCCACGCGGCAGCAGATGCACCCGCTCGGCAGCGTCACCACGTTCTCGCTCGAGGAACGCACCAGCGCGTGGTCGATCGCGATCTCGCCCCATTCGTTCACCAGCACCGCCGTGTCGGCGTAGCGCGGGTCGCGGAGCATCGCGTTGAGGAGCGTCGTCTTGCCGCTCCCGAGGAAGCCGGTGAGGACCGTCACCGGCGTGACGGCGCTGGCGGGCACGGCCTCAGGCCTTGCGCCGCCTCGCGCGAGGGTGCGCCGCGTCGTAGACCTTCGCGAGGTGCTGGAAGTCGAGGTGCGTGTAGACCTGGGTGGATGCGATGCTCGCGTGGCCGAGCATCTCCTGCACCGCGCGCAGGTCGCCGGACGATTGCAGCACGTGCGAGGCGAAGGAGTGCCGCAGCATGTGCGGGTGCACGTCGACGGAAAGTCCCGCGAGCGCCGCCTGGCGCTTGATGCGCCGCTGCACCTCGCGCGGCGCGAGGCGGCGGCCGCCGCGCCCGACGAAGAGCGCCTGCTCGCCCGCTCTCGCGAGCGTGGCGCGTACCGGAAGCCAGGC
>DATIVM010000312.1:0-16792 GCA_035465975.1 Usitatibacter sp. | reverse complement strand
GCTCGGTCACGTTGAATGCGTCGAGCCGCGGCAGTCCCAGCGCCCGCAGGTAGGCGTCCCAGTCGAAGGCGGGCGCGAGGTGGGCGAGCGCCGCGCGATCCATCCGGTGGAAGAGCTTGTAGGGATCGCGCCGGTCGACGCGCGCGAGGCTCGCTCGGGCGAGCGCGGTCTCGATGCGCATCACGGTTTCGGCTTCGGGCTTCGCCGCATCGGGCGCATCGCCGAGGAGCTCGAACGTGCGCGCGACGTGGGCGACGTATTTCGCGCGGATCTCGCGGGAGCGCTCGTCGTCCTTCACGTAGTAGTCGCGATCGGGCAGGCCCAGGCCGCCGGCGTTCGCGAAGGCGATCACCTTTGTCGCGTCGGCATAGTCCTGCCCCGAGCCGAAGCCGAAGAAGATGTCGCCGCCGCCCGTCGCGAGCTGCAGGTCGGCGAGCAGGGGCGCGAGGTCGAGGCGGCTCGCGAGCGCCGCGATGCGCGCGAGGAACGGCGCGAGCGGCGCGTTGCCGCGCGCCTCCACGGCGTCCTCGTCCATGCAGGCGGCGAAGTAATTCCCGATCTTCGCCTGCGTCGCATCGCGGCCGCGGGTGCGCTTCGCGAGCGCCTCGAGGATGCCCCACAGGAAGCGCTCGTTGTTTTCGGCCATCCTGCGGTAGACGTCCCAGCTCGCCTGGTCGGGCGGGATGGGGTTGGCGGCCTGCCAGCCGCCGCACGCATAGCGGTAGAAATCGGTGCAGGGATCGGCGCTCCGATCCATGGAGCGCACGTCGAGCCCCGGCGTGTACGGCAGGTGATCGAGCGGCGTGGCGGGGGCTTGCGCGAAGGCTTGCGCGCACCCGGCGGCGAGGACGAGCGGGGCGATGCGGGCGAGGAGATTTCGCACGGCGAGGACGGGCATGGAAGAATGTTCGGCATCATAGGGCTTTTCCCGGCGAACGCAGCCGATGGCCGAGACGAACCAGACCCACTACCAGATCCTCGGCGTGACGAGGAACGCGAAGCCCGCGGAGATCCGCCGTGCCTACGATCGCCTGCGCGCGAAGATGCGCGACGAGTCGGCGCCGCCCGATCCGCGGCGGGTGGTCCTCCTCCAGAACGCCTGCGACGTGCTCTGCGACGAGGCGCGCCGCGCCGTGTACGACGAATCGCTGCGGGAAGGGCCGCGGCTGCCCGTGCGGCGGCGCACGGCGTGGATCGCGGCGGGGTTGCTCGCCGCGCTCGCGCTCGCCGCCATCTTCCATTTCAGGTCGGTCGAGCGCCGCGAGGCGGCGAGCAGCGAGCGCGAAATCCTCTCCGCCGCCTCGGTCGCGGTGGGGCGCGTCCACGCGGTGGACATGGCCGGCCAGGCGACGCCGCTCGGGCTCGCCTTCGCGGTGGGCGAGGGGCGGCTCCTCATGGCCTGCGCGCCGCTCGCGCCCAACCACGAGCTGGTGGTGCGGATCGGCACGCGCGACATCCCGGCCCGCGCCGCGGACGTTTCGGGCGCCAGCGGCTACTGCACGCTGAGCGCGCCCGGGACGGGGAGCTGGCCGCTAGCGATCGCGGCGGCCCCGCCTCGCGAGGGCGACAAGGTGTACGCGACGCGCGTGAGCGAATCGGGCGAGCTCTCGCTCGCCGAAGGCCGCGTGAGCCGGATCGAACGCGACGCGCGCGGCGCGGTCCTCGAAGCATCGGGCGACGCGTCGCGCGAGGAGCGCGGCGGGCCGCTCCTCGATGCGCGCGGGCGCGTGATCGCCATTTCGGACGGCCGCGGCCGGTACGCCGCGATCGCGCCGGGCGCCGCGGCGGCGGGCCGGGCGGCGCTCGAAACGCCGAGGAAGGGATGATGCGGACGTGAAATACAAGGACTACTACGCGATCCTGGGGGTCGCGCGCAGCGCGAGCGCCGACGAGATCAAGAAGGCGTACCGCAAGCTCGCGCAGAAGTTCCACCCGGACGTCACCAAGGATCCCAAGGGCGAGGAGAAATTCAAGGACATCGCCGAGGCCTACCAGACGCTCAAGGATGCGGAGAAGCGCGCCGCGTACGACCAGCTCGGCACCGGCTACCAGCCCGGGCAGGACTTCCGCCCGCCGCCGGACTGGGAGCGCCAGTTCCGCGAGCGCTACGGCGGCGCGCCTCCCGGCGCGGGCGGCTTCTCGTTCGAGGACATCGACCTCTCGGATCTCTTCGGCGGCTTCGCCTCGCGCGGGCGGCGCGGCGCCCGCGGCGGCGCCTCGATGCGCATTCCCGGCGAGGATTTCGAGGTGGCGGTCCACCTCTCGCTCGAGGAGGCGTACCGCGGCACGCAGGTGGACCTCAACCTCGCGCTACCCGGGTACGATGAGCAGGGGCGCATGCGCCAGGTGCCGAAGACGATCAAGGCGCGCATCCCGAAGGGCGCCACCGACGGGCAGCGGCTGAGGCTGCGCGGCCAGGGCGGCAAGGGCATCAACGGCGGTCCGGACGGCGACCTCTACCTCAACATCGTGCTCCATCCCCACGCGCTCTTCCGCCCCGACGGGCACGATCTCTACCTCGACCTGCCGCTCGCGCCGTGGGAGGCGGCGCTCGGAGCGACCATCGAGGTGCCCACGCTTTCGGGCGCGGTGAACCTCAAGATCCCGCCGGGCACGGCGGCGGGACGCAAGCTCCGCCTCGCGAAGAAGGGCCTGCCGAAGCCGGGCGGCGGCGAGGGCGACCTCTACGCGATCGTGCAGATCGTGAATCCCACCGTGCTGAGCGAGCGCGAGCGCGAGCTCTTCCGCGAGCTCGCGAACGCCTCGCGCTTCAACCCGCGCGGGCATTTCGCGGGAGGAGGATCCCATGGCTGAGAACGACGACGCGGACTGGCTGCACGCCGAGACGCAGGTGACGATCGTCGAGCTCGCGCGCTCCTCGGGGCTGCCCGAGGACGTGCTGCGCGAGCTGGTCGAGTACGGCGCGCTGGAGCCGGCGCCCGGCGCGGCCGAATGGTGCTTCGGCGCCGATTGCGTGGTGCGGGTGCGCAAGGCCGCGCGGCTGCGCGACGATCTCGAGCTCGAGACCGAGTCGCTCGCGCTGGTGCTCTCCTTCCTCGAGCGCATCCAGCGGCTCGAGGCGCAGGTGCGCCACCTGCATGCGCAGATCGCCCCGCCGCGCCGCTAGGCTCGCGGCGCTGCTCTTCGCGGCCGCCTCGCTGGGCGCGCTTGCGGCGGACATCGACGCGCTCTGGGAATTCGGCGACCCGGCGGCGAGCGAGGCGCGCTTCCGTGCGCAGCTCGCATCGGCCGGCGGCGACGAGCGGCTCGAGCTGCTGACGCAGGTGGCGCGCACGTATTCGCTGCGCGGCCGCTTCGACGAGGCCGACCGGGTGCTCGACGGCGTCGAGCGCGAGCTCGCGCGCGCCGGCCCGCGGCCGCGCATCCGCTACCTGCTCGAGCGCGGCCGCACCCGCAATTCCGCCCACGAGGTCGAGCGCGCAAGGACGCTCTTCCTCGATGCGTGGGATGCGGCGCGCGCGGCGCGGGAGGAGGGGCTCGCGGTGGATGCGGCGCACATGGTCGCGATCACCTGGTCGGAGACGGAGCGCGGGCTCGCGTGGAACCGCAGGGGCCTCGCGCTCGCGCGAGCGTCGCGCGACGCGAAGGCGCGGGCGCTCGTTCCCGCGATGCTCAACAATTCCGCGTGGGACCTGCAGGCGCTCGGGCGGCGCCAGGAGGCGCTCGGCGTCTTCGAGGAGGCGGAGCGCGAGTGGTCGCGGCGCGGGCGAGCGCGCGAGACCGCGATCGCCCGGTGGTCGGTGGCCTACTGCCTGCGCACGCTCGGGCGTGTAGGCGATGCGATCGTGATCCTCGCGCCGCTCGCTTCCGGCCCGCTGCCCGACGCGCGGGTCCGTTCCGACGTGCTCGAGGAGATGGCGCTCGACGCGACCGCGATGGCCGGGCTCATCGGCCCGCCGGCACGCCCTTGAATCCCGCGCAGGGATCGCCGCGCTCGGCGCGCGTCGTGAACCACACGAAATCGAAGCGCCCGGGCGCTACCTCGGGATAGTCGTCCACGCGCGCGGCATCGGGATCGACCTCCACGAGACCGATAATGAGCAGGCGAAGCCGCGGCGCGCGCGCGGCGAGATAGAGCGGCACCGCGAGATCGGCGCGCGCATGGCCGCGGCCGAGGATCGCGACGACGCCGCGGCCGTCGTGCGCGAGGATCCGATCGGCCATCACCGCGTCCTTCGCGCGCTGCACCTCGACGAGACGGTCGACAATGGGACTGTCCTCGCCGCAATGGCCCTCCACGATGTCGCGCCGCAGCTCGGCGTTGCGCGCGTCGCTCCAGGTGCGGTCGAGGGCGAGGCGGGCCGCTTCCCCCGGGCCGAGCGAGGCGAGGCCCTCGCCGACGATGCGCCGCGTGCGCTCGCGCGGGAGATTCAGCGCGACGACGGGCAATCGCTCGCCGATCGCGAAGGACACGATCGGCGCATAGAGCGGCCACTTCCAGCCGGCGCTCACGTGCCCCGCGTGCTCGACGGCCGACGCATCGCCGCCGGAGGCGAGCGCGCGATCCACCGCGTCCTGCCATTCCGTGTCGATCTGCTCCATCGCGAGCGCCGGCCGTCGCCCGGCGGCGACGGCGGCGCGCAGCAGCCGGAGCTGGATCCCGTGCTGCGACGGATTGTCGTGGGTCTCGCCGAGGAGCGCGACGTCCGCCGCCGCGAGGCGCCGCTCCACTTCCCCGGCGCCCACGAAGCGGTGCGCGGCGACATCCCAGATGCGTCCCGCGAGCGGCGCGGCGCCGCCCGCGCCGGCGGGGGCGCAGCCTGCGAGCAGCAGCAGCGCGGCGAGGGCGCGCGCGGAGCGAAGCGCGGCGCGGATTCGGTTCATGGGCTCCAATGTAACGTGTAAGCTTGAGGCTCGCACGCAGAGCAGGGAGGTCACGCATGACGCCGTTACGCATCGCCGTGATCGTGGTGGTCCTCGCGATCGCCGCGTTCGCCGCGTACTACTTCTGGCCGTTCTCGCAGCCGCCGGTGCTGCCCGCGCAGCCCCCGGCCGCGACGCCCGCGCCGCCTCCGGCGCCGCCGCAGGCCGAGGGTCCGCAGAACCCGCTCCCGCCGGCGGCCGAAGCCGAGCCGCAGCCGCTGCCGACCGTGAAGGAGAGCGATCCGGCGATGAGCGAGGCGATCGGCGGCCTGATCGGAAAGGACGCCTTCGCGCGCTATTTCGTCCCCGAGCAGATCGTGCATCGCATCGTGGCGACCGTCGACAACCTGCCGCGCAAGAGCTATGCGCAGCGCCTGAACCCGGTGAAGCCGCCGCCCGGGCTCTTCCAGGCGAGCGGCAAGGACGACACGCTCGCCATCGCGCCTTCCAACGCGGAGCGCTACGCGCCGTACGTCGCCGTGCTCGACTCCATCGACACCGGGAAGCTCGTCGCCGTGTACACGCACTTCTATCCGCTCTTCCAGAAGGCGTACGTGGACCTCGGCTATCCCAACGGCTACTTCAACGACCGCCTGGTGGAGGTGATCGACAACCTCCTCGCGGCGCCGGACGTGAAGGGCCCGGTCAGGCTCGTCGTGCCGCACGTTCTGTATGAATACGCGGATCCCGACCTCCAATCCCGGTCCGCGGGGCAGAAGCTGCTGATCCGCATGGGACCGGAGAACGCGGCGAAGGTGAAGGCGAAGCTGCGCGAGATCCGCGCGAAGGTGGCGAAGGCGCGGCCCTGAAGGCGATGGATGAAATCGCGGGTCTTCGCTGTTTACTCTGGTTCGTGGTGAGGCTCGTGTCCTGACGGCACGCGTCGCGGTCCATTCCGGGAACGCGGCGCATTCGGGCTTCATCGAATGCGTTGCCAATCACCGGAGAACGAACAATGGCCCGCCTCGACCGCATCCCGCGCATCGCCGCGCTCGCGTCGCTCGCCGCGCTTGCCGCGTGCAGCTCCTCCTCCTCCTCGCCGCCCGACCTCACGCAGGATCCCGCCGTCGTGGAGCAGGGCAAGCAGATCTTCCGCTTCGATACGTTCGGCGACGAGACCTTCTGGACCGATACGCTGCACATGAACGAGGTGGTCGCGAGCGCCGTCGATCCGACCACCGCGCTCTCGGTCGGCCTCAAGGTGGACGCGGAGGCGCTGCCGCCCGCGGTGGTGCAGGGCATCCAGAACGGCACCATCAGCCTCACCAGCCCCGACACGACGATCGCGCTCCTCAAGCTGAACGCCGTCGTCGGCCTCAAGGGCACCGTCGAGAACGTGAACGGCAAGGACACGCTCACGCACCTCGGCACCACCTGCGCGCTGTGCCATTCGACGGTCGACGATTCCTTCGCGCCCGGCATCGGCAAGCGCCTCGACGGGTGGCCCAACCACGACCTCAACCCGGGCGCCATCATCGCGCTCTCGCCCGTGCTCAGCGCCGCGCAGAAGGCGGTGTACAACTCGTGGGGCAAGGGCCGCTACGACCCGCGCTTCAATCTCGACGGCAAGAACGGTCCGCAGGTCATCCCGCCCGCCTACGGCCTCGCGGGCATCCACAAGATCACGGTGACCGGGGACGGCGACGACATCGCGTACTGGAACCGCTACGTCGCCGTGACGCAGATGGGCGGCCACGGCTCGTTCTCGGAGCCGCGCACCGGCGTGAACGTGGTGAACGGCACGGACGACCAGGTGACCGCCAAGCTTCCGGCGCTGCAGGCCTACCAGCTCACGCTCGAGGCGCCCACGCCGCCGGCGGGGAGCTTCGACGCCGCCGCCGCCGCGCGCGGAAAGGCGCTCTTCGACGGCAAGGCGGGCTGCGTGAGCTGCCACAGCGGCGACCAGCTTACCGACGCGAACGACCGCCTGCACCTGCCTTCCGAGGTGGTGAGCGAGCCGGAGCCGAACGGCGCACCGAGCTACGCCTCGAGGAGCGCCACGAAGATGTACCGCACCGCGCCGCTGAAGGGCCTGTGGCAGCACGCGCCGTACTTCCACAACGGCTCGGCGGCCACGCTGCAGGACGTCGTCGCCACGTACAACGTGCGCAAGTCGCTGGGGCTTTCGGGCGCCGAGGTCGCCGACCTGGTGGAGTACCTGAAGTCGCTGTGAGCCCGCGCGTAGGCCGGATGGCGTAGCCGCGGCGCGTCCGGCCGACGCTTGCGCCCGCCATCATCGGCGCGATGAAGGTCGCCATCGCGCTCGTCTCGCTCGCCGCGTCGCTCGGCCCGCTGGGGGCCGCGGCCCAGGACGGGCCGCCCGCGATCGGCGAGCCGCGCGAGGCGGCGGGGCTGGAGAGCGCCGCGGGGGTGAGCGCGGCGCTGCGCTGGGCGGATCTTCCCGGCGGCGGGCACCTCGCGGCGTTGCGCATCACATCGAGCGGCGCGCGCGGGTTGCGCGCCGGAATCCGCGTGGGCGGAATTCCGCGCGACGCGATCCTGCGCTTCTATGCGCCGGGCGAAGCCGGTTCCCGGGACGTGCCCGCCGCGACGGTCCTCGACGCGCTCGCGCGCAACCGCGACGCCGGCGAATCGGGTCCCGATGCGAGGACCTGGTGGTCGCCCGTCGTCGCCGGCGACACGTTGATCCTCGAGATCGAGCTCGCGCCGGGCGCCGCTCCCGCATCGCTCGCGATCGCCGTGCCTTCCGTCTCCCACCTCCGCGAATGGCCCGGTTCCGGCGATGCGCAGGAAGGCGACGCGACGCACGCGGTCGCGCTCGTCACCTCCGGCGGCGCGACGCGCGCCTGCGAAGGGACGCTCGTCGCGAGTCCGCTCCGGTCGTCGCGCCGCTACTTCCTCGCGGAAAGCCGCTGCGTCTCCACGCAATCGGAGGCCTCCTCGCTGCAGGCCTTCTGGCCGCGCGGCGCCTCGGGCGTCGGCGCGCGCCTGCTCTATGTCTCGGCCGACACCGACACGGCGTTCCTCGCCCTCGATTCGCCGCCCCCCGTCGAGGTGCCGGTGTCGGCCGCCGCGCTCGAGCGCCTCGATCCCGCGCTCGAGCAGTGGCTCGGCCGGGCCGCCGCGTCGCGGGCGAGCGGGCCGCCGGGCACCTTCAGTTCTCCTTAAGTCTCGGCGCGTACGGTGAGCCCATCGGCCGATCGCCGATGAAGCGCCGCCCCATGCCCCCCGACCCATCGCTCCGCCCGCGCATCCTGCTCGCTTCCACGCAGGAGGCCGAGCTTGTGCTGCGCCGCGCGCTCCGCGTCCTGGACGCGGATCTGCTCGCGGCGCATCGCTGCGAGTCGGCGTTGCGATGGATCGCGCAGGGCATCGACCTCATGGTGTGCACGATGCGCTTCGACGAATCGCGCATGCTCGACCTCGCCGTGACGGTGGAGCGCGACGGGCCGCACGTTCCCTTCGTCGCCTGCCGCGTGCTCGCGTCCGAGCTTCCGCGTCCCTCGCTCGAGGCGGCGTTCACCGCGGCGCGCGAGCTCGGGGCGGCGGCGACCGTGGACCTGCCGCGCATCGCGCGCCGCGAAGGCGCCGCGCGCGCCGAGGAGCAGCTGCGCCGCATCGTGCTCGCGAACCTTCACGGCGTCGGCTATGCGTCGATGTCGTAGCGCGCCCAGAGGCTCGCCAGGAGATCCGCGATGACCCGGTGGCAGCCGTGCGGGCATTCGCTCGGCGTGCCGAAGCGCCAGTTGGCCGACACCTCGTCGGGCGCTTCGCTCCAATAGGGCAGCGGCACGTGGCAGCGGGTGCATTCGGCCGGGCGCCGCGCGCGGAACTCGCGTTCGAGCACCGCGTAGAGCTTCGCGGCGGGCAATCGCTCTCGGGACATCTGCGTGCGCGTCGATCAGGCTTTTCCGTGCAAGTGAGGCTACGCCGCCCCGCCCGCGCTTGGCCAGCGAAAATTCCGCAGCGGCCGGGCGCTGCGCGCGGCTCTGGCCGCGACGGGCCTTTGCCCGTATTCTTCCGCGTGGATCGCATCGCGGAAGGGCTCGTGAGCAAGCTTTACGACCAGCTGAAGAAGGCCGCGCGCGAGAGGCGCGCGCTGCAGGAGAAGCAGGCGCGCGAAGAGGGCGCGCCGAGCCTCCTCGAGCGCAGCCTCGCCGCGCGACAGGCGGCCGCCGGCGCGGCATCCGCGGAGGCGGACCGCGAAGCCGCGCTCGCCGCGCAAAGCCGCGAAGCCGAGGAGCGGGAGTCGCAGCGCGTCGCGGAAGAGCGGGCGCGCGCGGAACGCCATGCCGCCGAGGCCGCGCGCGCGCGGCTGGAAATGGAGCGGCGTGCCGAAAGTGCGGCCGCGGCGCGCGCCCTCGCCGAACGCGAGGCGGAAGCCGCCGCGGTCGCGCGCACGTTGTCCGAACAGGAAGCGGCGCAGGCCGCCGCCGCGCGCGGCGAACGGGAAGCCGAGGAGAGGGAGGCGGCCGAGCGCCGTGCGCGCGCCGAAGCGCAGGCCGAGGCGGCGGCGCGGGCCCGTGCGGAAGCGCACGAGCGGGCGCTCGCGCAGCTTCGCGCGCGCGAGGAAGCGGAGCGCGCGGCGATCGAGGCGGCGCGCTCGCGCGTGCTCGCCGAGGAGCGTGCGGAGCGCCTCGCTCGCGAACGCGAGCAGCGCGAGGCGGCGGCGCTGGAGCTCGCGCTCGAGCGCGAGCGGGCGCTCGAGGATGCGCGCGATCGCGCGGGGCGCGCGTCCCAGGCCTCCGGGCAAGCGCGCGAGCGTCGCGCCCAGCGCGCGGAAACGCAGCGCCGCGCCGCGTTGAGGCGGGTGCAGGCGAGCCTGCGGCCCATGCTCCGCACCGCGGGTGCCGCGGCGGGGGTCGTCGCGGTCGTCGCCGGCGCGTGGATGCTGGTGCGCAATCCGAATCCGCCGCCGCTGCCGGTGCCCGCCGCGCAGCCGGCCGCCTCGCCCGAGCTGCGCCTCGATCCCCGGCTCGACCTCTCGCGCCTCGCGCGGCGCAAGTCCTGAGGGGCCGGCCGATCCTCCCCGACCGGGTGGTATCGGCACCGCCGCACGCGGAATAGGCTGGTGGCATGGCGGGCGCAGGCTCGCCGGTATCCCCGGAGGAGAGTTCCATGGCCAGCCCGCGTCGCAGGACCGTCGCCGGCAGCGAGCGCGCTCCACTCGCGGGCGCGCGCGCCATCGGCGCCGTCGCCCGCGACGAGCGCTTCGAGGTGACCGTGCGCATCCGCCGCCGCACGCCGATCGCGAAGCTCGCCGAGGGCGGACTGCACGACGAGCACCTTCCGGCGGCGCGCCGCTACGTGACGCGCGAGGAATACGCGCAGCGCTACGCCGCCGATCCGGACGACATCGCGAAGGTCGAGGCGTTCGCGCGCGAGCACGGCCTCGTCGTCGTCGAATCGAGCGCTCCGCGCCGCAGCGTGTTCCTGTCCGGCACGGCCGCGCAGTTCGAGGCGGCGTTCGGTACCCGCATCGAGCACTACGAGTGCCACGGACGGACTTACCGCGGGCGCAGCGGTCCGCTCACGGTCCCCGAGGAGCTCGCCGACATTGTCGAGGGCGTGTTCGGCATCGACGACCGTCCCGCCGCGGTGCCGCACTTCCAGCGCCGTCCCGTTGCGGGCGAGAGCGCCATTCGCGCGGCCGCGGTGGGCGCGAGCTACACGCCGCCGCAGCTCGCGAAGCTCTACGGCTTCCCCGGCGATGCCGATGGCAGCGGGCAGTGCATCGCGATCATCGAGCTGGGCGGCGGCTATCGCGCGGCGGACCTGCGCGCGTACTTCCGCGAGCTGGGGCTCGAGCCGCCGCGCGTGAGCGCGGTGCGCGTCGACCACGCGGCGAACCATCCCACGAACGCCGGGAGCGCGGACGGGGAGGTGATGCTCGACATCGAGGTGGCGGCGGGCGTGGCGCCGAAGGCGCACATCGCGGTCTACTTCGCGCCGAACACCGACAAGGGCTTCCTCGACGCCATCACCTACGCGATCCACGATGCGGAGAGCCGGCCCTCCGTCGTCTCCATCAGCTGGGGCGCGGCGGAAAAGGACTGGACGGAGCAATCGATGAAGAGCTTCGACCAGGCGTTCCAGACCGCGGCCGCCCTCGGCGTGACGATCTGCTGCGCGGCGGGCGACGCGGGCTCCGGCGACCAGAACCCGGACCAGCTCGCGGCGCTCGGGAGCGAGGCGGACGGCCTCGCGCACGCGGACTTCCCGGGCTCGAGCCCGTTCGTGCTCTGCTGCGGCGGCACGCGGCTCTCGGTCCACGGCGCGAAGATCTCCGCCGAGACCGTGTGGAACGACGATCCGCAGCGCAGCGCGACCGGCGGCGGCGTGAGCGACGTCTTCCCGCTGCCGGCATACCAGCGTGCGGCGGGTGTCCCGCCCTCGGCCAACCCCGGCAAGCACCGCGGGCGCGGCGTCCCGGACGTCGCGGGCGATGCCGATCCGTCGACCGGCTACCGGGTGCGCGTCGACGGCGAGGAGACGGTGATCGGCGGCACCAGCGCCGTCGCGCCGCTGTGGGCGGGGCTCATCGCGCTCTGCAACCAGAAGCTCGGCGCGCCCGCGGGCTTCGTGCATCCGCTGCTCTACGGCGCGCACGGCGGCAAGGCCGTGTTCCGCGACATCACGCAGGGCGGCAACGGCGCCTACCGCGCCAAGGCGGGATGGGATGCGTGCACGGGATGGGGCTCGCCCGACGGCGCGAAGCTGCTGCGCCTCCTCGCGGCCGGGGGCAATGCCGCCCACGCGCACACCGAGGGCGAGGCGACCGGCGGCTGAGTTCAGCCTCGCGAAAGGGCGGGGCGGGCGCAACCGTCGCGCGTGCGCGCGGTCCTAGGCCGGTGATGAAACGCTCCCTCGTGACGCGCGGGCTCGCCGCGCTCGCCGTGCCGGCCTTTGCGGGCTCCTGCGCCACGAGCGGCGATCCGGCGCTCGCGCGCCTCCAGGCGCCGCCTGCGCGCGCCGCGTTTTCCGCCTCGCTCGTCGGGCGCGGCGCGCGGCTCGCCGCGCTCGGGGATTGCCGCGGCTGCCACACCGCGCAGGGCGGGCGCGCGTTCGCCGGCGGCCGTCCGCTCGAGACGCCGTTCGGCACGATCTACTCCACCAACATCACGCCGGACGCGAAGACGGGGATCGGCCTGTGGCCCGAGGCGGCGTTCCGGCGCGCGATGCGCGAGGGCGTCGACCGAAGCGGCCATCATCTCTATCCCGCGTTTCCCTACGACCGCTTCACGCTCGCGAGCGACGCCGACATCGGCGCGATCTACGCGTACCTCATGACGCGCCCCGCGGTGGAGAGCCGCCATCCCGGGAACCGCCTCGCGTTCCCGTTCAACGTGCGCGCGTTCATCGGCGTGTGGAAGGCGCTCTATTTCCGTCCCGGTCCCTGGCAGGACGATCCGGCCCACGATGCGAGATGGAACCGCGGCGCGTACCTCGCGGAGGGCCTCGGCCATTGCAGCTCGTGCCACACGCCGCGCAACGCCCTGGGCGCCGAGCGCGCCGACCGCCACTTCGACGGCGGCGACGCCGAGGGCTGGCACGCGTACGCGATCGGCGCGGGCTCGCAATCGCCGCTGCCGTGGACCGAGGAGGCGATGCGCGCGTACCTGCGGCGCGGCTGGGAGGCGCGGCACGGGGTCTCCCGCGGGACCATGGCGCCGGTGACGCGCGAGCTCGCGAAGGCCGATCCCGCGGACGTCTCGGCGATCGCGCACTACATCGTCTCCCTCATGCCGCGCTCGGCCGCGGCTCCCGGCGTTTCCGCCGCGTCGCGCGCGGGCGATCCCGAGGGCGCGCGGCTTTACGCGAGCGCATGCGAAAGCTGCCACGAGGGCGACGAGCCGCTTCCCTTCGCGGGCATCGCGCTCCGGCGCAGCATCGGCGCCGCGGGCGAGAGCCCGCGCAACCTCCTCAACGTGATCCTCTACGGGCTGCCGCCGGCCGACGGGGCCACGGCGCCCGTCATGCCGGGGTTCGCCGGCGCGATGACCGACGCGCAGGTGGCGGCGCTCGCGCGCTACCTGCGCGAGTCGTTCACGGACAAGCCGCCCTGGCGCGACCTCGATGCGGTCGTGCGCGAGGCGCGCGCCGCCGGGCCGCGCATCGCGCAGGCGCCCGCGGGCGCGATGGGCACCGACCCGGCGAACGTCGCGGAGACGAGATGAGCACGCGAATCGAAGTGAACGGAACCTGGCGCGACGCGCAGTCCGATGCCGACACGCCGCTCCTCTACGTGCTGCGCGACGAGCTGGCGCTGAACGGGGCGAAGTACGGATGCGGCCTCGGCCAGTGCGGCGCGTGCACCGTGCTCGTGGACGACGCGGCGGTGTTCTCGTGCGTGACTCCCCTCGCCATGGTCGCGGGGCGGCGCATCACCACCCTCGAGGGCCTGGGCACGCTCGAGCGCCCCGGCCGGGTGCAGCGGGCGTTCATCGAGGAGCAGGCGGCGCAGTGCGGGTTCTGCATCCCGGGCATGATCCTGCGCGCCGAGGCGCTGCTGCGCGCGAGCCCGCATCCCGGCGAGGCCGAGATCCGCGAGGCGCTGCATCCCAACCTCTGCCGCTGCGGCACCCACGTGCGCATCCTGCGCGCGGTGCGCAAGGCGGCCGGCACATGACCGCGCGGCGCGACTTCCTGAAGCAGTCGGGCGCGCTCGTCGTGTCGTTCGCGCTCGCGCCCGCCGCGGCGGCGCAGGGGGCGAAGGAGGGCGGACCGAAGCTGCCGGGAAGCCTCGCGAAGGATCCGTTCCTCGATGCCTGGATCCGCGTCGAGGCGAGCGGCGCGATCACGGTCTTCACCGGCAAGGCGGAGCTCGGCCAGGGCATCCGGACCGCGATCCTGCAGGTCGCGGCCGAGGAGCTCGACGTGCCGCTCGCGGGCATCGCGCTCGTCACCGCCGATACCGCGCGCACGCCGGACGAGGGATTCACCGCCGGCAGCCATTCGCTGCAGGACAGCGGCACGGCGATCCGCAACGCCGCCGCGCAGGTGCGCGCGCTCCTCGTCGCGGAGGCGGCGCGCCGGTGGCGCCTCGCGCCGGCGACGCTGCGCGTCGAGGACGGCAGCGTGCGCGCGACGGACGGCCGCAGCGCCGCGTATGGCGAGCTCGCCGCATCGCTCGACCTGCACGTGCAGGCGAAAGCCGATGCGCCGCTCAAGGACGCCTCGGCATTCCGGGTCATGGATCGGCCGGTGCCGCGCGTCGACATCCCGGCGAAGGTGACCGGCGGCCTCGCCTACGTGCACGACCTGAGGCTGCCCGGGATGCTCCACGCGCGCGTCGTCCGTCCGCCCGGCTACGGCGCGAGGCTCGTTTCGCTCGACGCGGGCGCGGCCGAGCGCCGCGCGGGCGTCGTGAAGGTGGTGCGCGACGGGAGCTTCGTCGCCGTGGTGGCGCAGCGCGAGTGGACCGCGATCCGGGCGATGCAGGACCTGGCTCGCGGCGCGCGCTGGAGCGAGACCCCGGCGCTTCCCGACGCGCGGAAGGTCGCCGCGTTGCTCGATTCGCTTCCCTCGCGCGACACGGTGATCCTCGAGCGGCGCGGCGCGCAGCCGAACGCCGCGCGCACGCTCGAGGCCACGTACACGCGGCCCTACCTCGCCCACGCCTCCATCGGGCCTTCGTGCGCGGTCGCGCATCTCGAGGGCGATCGCCTCACGGTGTGGTCGCACACGCAGGGCGTCTATCCCGACCGCAAGGCCATCGCCGAGATGCTGGGGATGCCGGCGGAGAAGGTGCGCGTGATCCACCTGGAAGGCGCCGGTTGCTACGGCCACAACGGCGCGGACGACGCGGCGGCCGATGCCGCCCTCGTCGCGACGCACGTGCCCGGGCGCCCGGTGCGCGTGCAGTGGATGCGCGAGCAGGAGCACGCGTGGGAGCCCTACGGCCCCGCGATGCTCGTTCGCGTGCGCGCCTCGCTCGACGAGCGCGGGCGCATCGCCGCGTGGGACTACGGCGTGTGGAGCAACACCCATTCGACGCGGCCGGGCGGCGCGGGCTCGCTCCTCGCGGGCCGCCACGGGGCGAAGGCGTTCGAGCCGCCGCCGCCGCGCGCCATTCCGCAGCCCGAGGGCGGCGGCGACCGCAATGCGATTCCCCTCTACGCGCTCGCCAATGCGCGCGTCACGAGCCATTTCCTCGCGCCGATGCCGGTGCGCGTCTCGGCGCTGCGATCGCTGGGCGCGCACATGAACGTCTTCGCGATCGAGAGCTTCATGGACGAGCTCGCGCTCGCCGCGGACGCCGACCCGGTCGCGTTCCGGCTCGCGCACCTCGAGGATCCGCGGGCGCGCGACGTGGTGCGCGCGGCCGCCGAGCGCTTCGGGTGGAGGAGCGCCGCGCGCGGCGGGACGGGAATCGGCCAGGGCTTCGCGTTCGCGCGCTACAAGAACCTCGCGGCGTACTGCGCGATCGCCTGCGAGGTGGAGGTGGATCTCGACACCGGGCAGCCGCGCATCGGCCGCGTCGTCGCCGCGGTCGACAGCGGCCAGGTGGTGAATCCCGACGGCCTGCGCAACCAGATCGAGGGCGCAATCGTGCAGTCGGCGAGCTGGACGCTCTACGAGCGCGTGGCGTTCGACGCGAAGCGCATCCGCTCCGTCGACTGGCAGACCTACCCGATCCTGCGCTTCGCTTCGGTGCCGCGCTCGGTGGACGTGCACGTGATCGACCGGCCGGGGATGCCGTTCCTGGGGAGCGGCGAGGCGGGACAGGGCCCGGCGGCGGCGGCGATCGCCAACGCCATCGCCCACGGGGGCGGAAGGCGCCGGCGCGACCTGCCGATCGCGCGCGCCTAGGCGTGCACGCGGATGTCGACCACGCGATCGCCGCGCGCGTTGATCTCGTAGGAAAGCTGGCTCGCGAGGTCGAGCTCGGCCCGGCGCGCGGTCTCGGCCGATTCGCAGAGCTGCGTGCGCTCGTCCGGGCCGGCGCGCTGGCCCACGCCGTAGGGAATCGCGGCGGCCACCGCCATGAACTGGCCGCTCTCCAGGCGCTTCACGCTGGAGGAAATGACGAATTGGGTCATGCGCGTGTCGTCCAGGATGCGTGTCCGGCCAGCATAGGGCGTGCCGCAGGAAGGCGGGTTGTCGCCGGTCAAGGGGCGGCCCGATCGGCCTACCGGCCGCGGCGCGCGAGGATCGCCTCGATCTCGTCCATGATCCGGTTCATGCGCGCGACGAGCGCCTGGTAGGGCGCGGGGGTGGCGAGGTCCACGCCGGCGCGCTTCACCAGCTCGTAGGGATAGTCCGAGCCGCCCGCCTTCAGCAGGTCCAGGTAGCGCTCGCGCGCGCCCGGCTCGCCCTTGAGGATCGCCTCGGCGAAAAGCGAGCTCGCGGCGATCGAGGTCGCGTACTGGTAGACGTAGAACGAGTGGTAGAAATGCGGGATGTAGGCCCACTCGACGGCGTACCGGTCGTCGATCTTCACCACCCCCTGCGCGTCGCCGTGGTACGCCTTGAGCAGGCCGTCGTAGATCTGCGTGAGCTTCTCGCCGGTGAGCGACTCGCCCTTGTCCACGCGCGCGTGCACGTCGCGCTCGAACTCGGCGAACATCGCCTGGCGGAAGAAGGTCCCGCGCAGGCCCTCCAGGGCGGAGCCGAGGTAGAAGAGCCGCTCGTCGTCGTCCTTCGCGGTCTTCAGCACGTGGTCGAGCAGCAGCGCCTCGTTGAGGGTCGAGGCGATCTCCGCGATGAAGATCGGGTAGCGCGAGGTCGGATAGGGCTGCGCGCGGTCCGCGAGCCAGGTGTGCATCGCGTGGCCCCATTCGTGCGCGATGGTCGAGACCGACTCGTAGTTGCCGGTGTAGTTGATGAGGAGGAAGGGGTGCACGTCGTAGGCGGCGCCCGCCATGTGCGCGCCGGCGAGCTTGCGCGGGCGGGGAAAGACGTCCATCCAGCGGTGCCCGAGCCCGTCCTTCATCGCCGACGTAGT
>DATIVM010000311.1:0-10662 GCA_035465975.1 Usitatibacter sp. | reverse complement strand
CCGCCTCGATCCGAAGCTGCGCGGCAGGCACCTGCGCTTCTCGGTGGACGCGAAGCTCGTGGAGGTGACCGGCCGCGGGGCCGGCGCCGTGGTGACCGCCCACGACGGGCACGGCAACCGCCTCCTCTCGAAGGAGCGGATCATGACCGGGACGCACGACTGGCAGACGCTGGTCGTCGATTTCGACGTGCCGGCCGAAGCGGCGGAGGTCGACGTGGGAGGCGTCCTCGAGGGGCGCGGACGGCTCTGCCTCGACAACGCGCGCGTGGAGGTGACCCGATGATGGCCATGCCCACCCTCGAGCAGTTCGTCGGCAACACCCCGCTCGTGCGGCTGCAGCGCATCCCGGGGGCGACCTCGAACGTGCTGCTCGCGAAGCTCGAGGGAAACAATCCGGCGGGCTCGGTCAAGGATCGGCCCGCGCTCTCCATGGTGCTCGGCGCGGAACGGCGCGGCGAGATCCGGCCCGGCGACACGCTCATCGAGGCGACGAGCGGCAACACCGGCATCGCGCTCGCGATGGTGGCGGCGATGCGCGGCTACAGGATGATCCTCGTGATGCCCGAGCACCTGTCCGTCGAGCGCCGGCAGACGATGGCGGCCTACGGCGCCCGGTTCGTCCTCACGCCGCAGAAGGGCGGCATGGAGCTCGCGCGCGATACGGCCGAGCGGATGCGCGAGGCGGGGGAGGGCGTGATCCTCGACCAGTTCTCGAACCCGGACAATCCGCTCGCGCACTATACGGGCACCGGCCCCGAGATCTGGCGCGACACGGGCGGGAAGGTCACGCACTTCATCGCGACCATGGGGACCACGGGGACGCTCATGGGCTGCTCGCGCTTCCTGAAGGAGAAGAATCCGGCGATCCAGGCGGTCGGCGTGCAGCCGGCGCCCGGCCAGAGCGTCCCCGGCATCCGCAAGTGGCCCGAGGCGTACCTGCCGAAGATCTACGAGCGCTCGCGCGTGGACCGCATCATCGAGGTGACGCAGCAGGAGAGCGAGGAGATGTCGCGCCGGCTCGCCCGCGAGGAGGGCATCTTCTCCGGCATCTCCGCGGGCGGCGGGCTCGCGGCCGCGATGAAGCTCTCGGCCGAGGTGAAGGACGCGGTGATCGTCTACATCGTGCCGGACCGCGGCGACCGCTACCTCTCGACCGGCGTCTTCCCGGCCTGAGGCGGCATGACGCCGATCCTCGTCTTCGACATCGAGACGGTTCCCGACGCGGCGGGGCTGCGCAAGGTGTGGGGCCTCGCGCCCGAGGTGAGCGAGGACGCGGTGGTGGAGCTCGCCATGCAGCGCCGCCGCCAGGCGACCGGCAGCGACTTCCTGCCGGTGCACCTGCAGCGCGTGGTCGCGGTCTCGTGCGTGCTGCGCAGCTCCGAGGGCCTGCGCATCTGGTCGCTGGGCGCGCCCCAGGACGGCGAGCGCGACATCGTGCAGCGCTTCTTCGACGGGATCGAGAAGTACACGCCGCAGCTCGTGTCGTGGAACGGCAGCTCCTTCGACCTGCCGGTGCTGCACTACCGCGCGCTGGTGCACGGCATCCCGGGCTGCTGCTACTGGGACGTGGGCGACTCGAACCGCGACTTCAGGTTCAACAACTACCTCAGCCGCTTCCACACCCGCCATACGGACCTCATGGACGTGCTCGCGGGCTACGTGAACCGCGCGTGGGCGCCGCTCGACGAGGTCGCGGTGCTCTGCGGGCTGCCGGGCAAGCTCGGCATGGACGGCTCCCGGGTGTACGGGGCGTGGAAGCGCGGCGAGATCGAGGCGATCCGCAATTATTGCGAGACCGACGTCGCCAACACCTACGCGCTCTACCAGCGCTTCCAGCTCATCCGCGGGGCGCTCACCGCCGAGGCCTACGCGCGCGAGGTGCAGATGCTGCGCGACTACATCGCGGCGCAGGACGCCCCGCACTGGAAGGAGTTCGCGAGCGCCTGGAAGTGATGCGGCCCAAGATCTTTGTAGCGCCGATGCCCGCCGATCAAACGCCGATGCCCGCGGATAAGGCGAAGAGAGGGTGTTCGCGCCCGTTGAGGCGGCGTCGAAAATGCGCAGTCCATCCGCACTTTCATCGCCGTTGGATCGGCGGATATCGGCGCTTTCAACGCCTTTTGTTTCGGCGAGCCCTCAACGGCGGAAGGGCGTGCGCTCGTTGAGCTCGTCCACGTAGGCCTCGATGCCGGCGCCCTCGCGCTCGAGGTAGTCGTCGATCGCGCGCGCGAAGCCGGGATGCGCGAGCCAGTGGAAGGAGCGCGTCGTCTCGGGAAGGAATCCCCTCGCGTGCTTGTGCTCGCCCTGCGCGCCGCCCTCGAAGCGCGCGATGCCGCGCTCGATGCAGAACTCCATCGCCTGGTAGTAGCAGGCCTCGAAGTGCAGCCCCGGGATGTGCTCGACGCTGCCCCAGTAGCGCCCGTAGAGCGTTCCCCCGCCGAAGAGGTCGAGCGCCGCGGCGATGGGCCGGCCGTCGCGCTCGGCGACGACCAGCAGGACCGCGTCGGGCATGCGCTCGGCGATCATCCCGAAGAACGCGCGATTGAGGTAGGGCGTGGAGCGGTGCTCGCGATAGGTGCGCCGGTAGCACGCGGTGAAGAAGTCCCAGTCGGCGGCCGTCGCCTCGCGCCCGGTGAGCCGGCGCAGGCGCACGCCCGCCTGCGCCACCCGGCGCCGCTCCTGGCGGATCTTCTTGCGCTTGTCGTGCGAGAGCTCGGCGAGGAAGGCGTCGAACGACGCGTAGCCGGGGTTGCTCCAGTGGAACTGCACGCCGCGCCGCTCGAGGAAGCCCGCGGCGCGCAGCGTCCCGGCGTCGCGCTCCGCGGGGAAGAGCACGTGCAGCGAGGAGAGGCGCGAATCGCGCGCGATTCCCAGCATCGCGGCGACCAGCCGCTCGCGTGCGGCCGGGTCCTCGGCGAGCAGCCGCGCGCCGGTCGCGGGCGTGAACGGCACCGCGCAGAGGAGCTTAGGGTAGTACGGGATGCCGTGGCGCTCGTAGGCGTCGGCCCACGCCCAGTCGAACACGTATTCGCCGAACGAGTGCGACTTGGCATAGAGCGGCGCCGCGCCCGCGAGGCGCCCGCCGTCCCACAGCGTCGGGAAGCACGGCGCCCAGCCGCTCGCCGCCGAGGCGCAGCCGGTGCGGTGCAGGCTCTCGAGGAACGCGAAGGAAAGCGTGGGGTTGCCGCCCGCGAGCGCGTCCCACGCGAGCGGGTCCACGCCGTCGAGCGTATCGAGGATGCGGAGGGAATGCGCCACGTCGCTATAATTGCCCCTTGCCCGATTCTAGCCGCTCGCCGGCATTCCCCCGTTCCCCGATGAAGATCGCCGTCGCCCAGATCAACACCACCGTGGGCGATTTCGCCGGCAACGCGGACCGCATCCGCCGCGCCGTCGAGGCGGCCCGTGCCGCGGGCGCCGGCCTGGTCGTCACGCCCGAGCTCGCGCTCTCCGGCTATCCCCCCGAGGACCTGCTGCTGCGCGACGACTTCTGCGACCAGTGCCACGCCGAGCTCATGAAGCTCGCCGCGTACTGCCTGGACATCGCGGTGGTGGTCGGCTATCCGCATCGCGAGGGCCGCACCCGCTACAACGCCGCGGCGGTGCTGCGCGGCGGGCGCATCGAGGCGGTGTACTTCAAGCAGCGCCTGCCCAACTACCAGGTGTTCGACGAGAAGCGCTATTTCGAGACCGGCAACCGGCCCTGCGTCGTCGAGGTGCAGGGACGCCGCATCGGCATCACCATCTGCGAGGACCTGTGGTTCCCCGAGCCCGCCGCGCAGGCGAAGGCCGCCGGGGCCGAGCTCCTCGTGAGCATCAACGCGTCTCCGTTCCACCGCGCGAAGCTCGCCGAGCGCTACCAGATCATGGGCGCGCGGGTGAAGGAGACGAAGCTCCCGCTGCTCTACGTGCACTGGATCGGCGGCCAGGACGAGCTGGTGTTCGACGGCGCGTCCTTCGCGCTGGACGGCGAGGGCATGCTCACCTACCAGGCGGAGACCTTCCGCGAGGCGGTGGACATGGTCGAGTTCGAAGGCAAGGCGGTGCGCGGGCCGATCGCCCCGCCGCTCACCGAGGAGGAGACGATCTACCGCGCGCTCATGACGGGCGTGCGCGACTACGTGCAGAAGAACCGCTTCCCCGGGGTGCTCCTGGGGCTCTCGGGGGGCATCGACTCGGCGCTCGTGCTCGCCATCTGCGTGGACGCCCTGGGCCCGGAGCGGGTGCGCGCGGTGATGATGCCCTCCGACTATACGGCGGCGATGAGCATCGAGGACGCGCGCGAGATGGCGCACATCCAGGGCGTGGAGTACCACGAGATCGCGATCAAGCCGATGTTCGACGCGTTCCGCGCCGCGCTCGCGCCCGCGTTCGCCGGGCTCGCCGAGGACACGACGGAGGAGAACCTGCAGGCGCGCATCCGCGGCACGCTCCTCATGGCCTTCTCCAACAAGTTCGGCTCCATCGTGGTCACCACCGGCAACAAGAGCGAGATGGCGACCGGCTACGCGACCCTCTACGGCGACATGGCCGGCGGCTTCGCGGTGATCAAGGACATCGTGAAGACGCTCGTCTATCGCCTCTCCAACTGGCGCAACTCCAAGGGCCGGGTGATCCCGCAGCGCGTCATCGACCGGGCGCCGAGCGCGGAGCTGCGGCCCGGGCAGACGGACCAGGACACGCTGCCGCCCTACGAGGTGCTGGACGCGGTGGTCGAGCGCTACATGGAGCGCGACATGTCGCCCGAGCAGATCGCGGGCCTCGGCTACGACCTGCAGGCGGTGCGGCAGGTGGTGCGGCTGATCCAGCTGAACGAGTACAAGCGCCGGCAGGCCCCGCCCGGCATCCGCATCACGCCCCGCGCGTTTGGCAAGGACTGGCGCTATCCGATAACATCCGGGTTTCGCCCGTACGTGACCCGCGACGCGCCATGAAGAAGATCGAAGCGATCGTGAAGCCGTTCAAGCTGGACGAGGTGCGCGAGGCCCTCTCCGAGATCGGCGTGTCCGGGCTCACGGTGACCGAGGTGAAGGGCTTCGGCCGGCAGAAGGGCCACACCGAGCTCTATCGCGGCGCCGAGTACGTCGTCGATTTCCTGCCCAAGGTGAAGGTCGAGGTGGTCGTCGCGGACAGCCTGGTCGAGAAGGCGATGGACGCGATCGTGAAGGCGGCGCGCACCGGCAAGATCGGCGACGGGAAGATCTTCGTCTTCGACGTGGGGCAGGTGGTCCGCATCCGCACCGGGGAGACGGGCGAGGACGCCGTCTAGGCCCCGGAAAACCTTTCCTGTATGCTAGCGGCACCACAGGGGAGATGAAGAAAAATGCTTCTCGCCGCTTTCTATGTGTTCGCGATCGCCGCGATCATCCTTCACTACACGGGGCACCTGAAGCGCTGGAATTGCGAGTGGGTCCTGATCGTGCTCGCGATCGCCGTGTTCCCCGCCGTCCTCTTCCTCTGATCGTCCGATCCCGCCTCCCGCGCGTTCCTGCGCGGACCTAGGCCGCCTCCTACGCCGCGCGCAGGGCCCGTCCGATAACCCCGGACCGGGGCGCGTCCTATCTTGGCTGAACGGTCGCCCCATCGAGGCGACGGGACGGAGCACACCCCATGACAGTCATCGTTCGCGTCGCGGCCGCTCTCGGCGCCGCGCTCGCCCTTGCCGGACTTTCCGCATGCGATCGCCAGGCCGGCGGCAGCGCCGCGTCCGCCGCGCCGGAGCCCTCCGAGCAGACCATCAACGTGAAGCCCGCGCCGCCCACCGGGGACCCGCCCGGCACGACGCCGGTCACGGGAAAGGAGAGCAACCTCAGCGCGGCCCAGGAGAGCTCGCAGATGCCGCTCGAGGGGCAGAACCACAGCTACTCCTCGGTCGCGCCGCGACAGTCGCAGAAGCCGGGCGACGGGGACGCGCCCTCCGAGGGCGACCGCGCCGGCGGCGAGCGCGACCCGCAGGGGCAGCAGCAACCGCAACCGCAACCGCAACCGCAACAAGCCCAGACTTCGGGAAGGAGCCCGCAATGAACCGTTCCGACGACCGCCGCGAGAATCCGCAGGAGCAGCAGCGACAGCAGCAGCAATCCTCCGGCTCCGGGCCGCAACAGCAGCGCAGCGCCGACCGCGACCGGCAGCACGGCGAGGGCGACTACAAGGCGACGCGCGACTACAACAGCGGGCTGAAGGAGCACATGCAGACCCACGACGTCGAGCGCGAGGCGCGCGAGGCCGCGCCGCGCTCCGACGAGGAGGCGCGCCAGATGCGCGAGGCCGAGGAGCTCGCCAAGCGCAAGGCCGAGGGCATGCGCGATCCGAAGGACCGCATGGACGGCGGCAACGACCCGAAATCGGGCGGCGTCAGGTAGCGCCCGCCGCGCGCAGGCGCGCGAGCGGATCCTGTCGATAGAAGAGCCGCAGCTGCTCGTACACCGCGGGATAGGCGGGGGCGAGCAGCTCCGGCGTCTCGAAGAACGCCTCCGACCCGACGGCGAAGAATTCCGCGGCGCTTTCCGCGGCGTAGGGATCGATCGGCAGCGCGTCGAGCGCCGCCTGCGCGCGGCGCGCCGGCAGGCGCTCGGCCGCTTCCACGCGCCGCACGAACTGCGCGTACGCCTCGCTGAACGCGCGTTTCCACGCGCGGGCGTCCATGCCGCGGTGCAGCGGCGGGAAGCCGTTCGGGTCGCCGTTGCGCATGTCGAGCTTGTGCGCGAACTCGTGGATCACCACGTTGTAGCCCGCCACGCGCGAGCGCGCGTCGGCCGCGAGCGCGACGTCCTCGTACGAGAGGATCACCGGGCCGCCCAGCCACGCCTCGCCCGCCATCGGGTCGCGCGTGAGGTGGACGACGCCCGCCTCGTCCTCCACCTCGCGCTCGGGCATGAACTGCGTCGGGTAGACGATCACTTCCGACCAGCCCTCGTACCACTCGATGCCGAGCTCGAGGACGAGGATGCACGCCTGCGCCGCGATCTCGACGCGCATTTCCTCGGAGACGGCGAGCTCGTGGGCGCCGGAGAAGTGCTTGATCGCGAGGAACCGCTCGCACAACGCGCGCAGGCGCCCGGCATCGGCCTGCGGCAAGCCGCGCATGAAGAGCCACGGCGCGGTCATGCGCTGCCAGAGCTCCGTGTCGATGGGAACGGTGGCCGGTACCCGCCGGCCGCGCAGCCATGGAAGGATCACGGCGGCGCGGAACCCATGCGCGCCACCACCGCCGAGCCGGAGACGGATTTCTCCACCGCGGGATCCCCGAAATAGCTCACGAGGCCGCTGCCGCTCACCTGGACGCGCAGCGCGTCGCGCACCCAGGCGACCACCTTGGCGGATCCGGAGATCGAGATATCGGCCCGCTTCGCGTCGAGCCGCACGGCGTTGATCTCGCCGGCCCCGTCGATGTCCAGGTCGAGTGCGTCCACGCGGCCGATCGCGAGCGCATGCGTGTGCCCGCTCGAGTGGATCGAGAGCCTCCCGAGCGCGAGGCCGGGGAGCACGAGCTGCGTCGAGCCGGAGAGGTTCGCCAGCAGCCGCTCGCCTTCCAGCCGCGGCGCTTCCACCTTGGCGGCGCCCGCGATGGCGATCCGGTCGATCGATCGCGCGCGCACGGTGATCTCGATGGGCGTGCGCGTGCGCACCGAGACGGCCTCGCGGAAGCGCAGCTCCAGCACGCCGCCGGAGACGTTCGTGAGGAGCTTCGGCAGCACGTTGTCGTCGGCGGTGACGGTCGCCCGCTCCTCCTTGCCCTGGAGGATCACGACGTGCGCGGGCAACGAGACGGAGATGCCATGGAATCCCGAGACCGCGCGCTCCTCGGTCACGGCGTGTCCCGATCCCTGCACGGCCTCGAAGCCGGGGAAGGCGAGGGCGTGGGCCGGCCATCCCGCGGCCGGCAGGGCGAGGAGCGCCGCGGCGAGCGCCAGGGGCCGCATCAGGCTTCGGTTCGATCTCTGCATGGGTCCGCCTCCGGTTCGGGATGCCGGAAGCGTACGTCCCCGGCGACCCGCCGGGCAGCCGCAAGGGGACGGAATGCAGGAATCGGGGGCCGAATGGCAGCGATTCATGGGACCCGGGTACCGCTCAGCAGGCGCCGGATTCCGCGATGCCGAGCTCGCGGCGGATCTCGAGGGCGACCTCGAGCGCGCGCCCGGGCGCGGTCTCGCACACCGTGACATGGCCCATCTTGCGCCCGGGCCGCGCCTCGCGCTTGCCGTAGAGGTGCAGGTGCGCGCCCGGGTGGCGCAGCACCGCTTCCCAGCGCGGCTCGCCCGCGCCCCAGAGGTCGCCGATCAGGTTCACCATCACCGCGGGTGTGTGCTGGGACGGATCGCCGAGCGGCAGGCCGCACAGCACGCGCACCTGTTGCTCGAATTGCGAGGTGCGGCAGGCGTCGATGGTGTAGTGGCCGCTGTTGTGCGGCCGCGGCGCGATCTCGTTGAGGAGAAGCCTTCCGCCCACCACGAACATCTCGACCGCGAGCACGCCCACGTAATCGAGCTCCGCGGCGAGCCGCGTGGCGAGGTCGGTGGCTTCGGCGGCGAGCGCCGGCGGCACGCGCGCCGGGGCGATCGTCACATCGAGGATGCCGCGCGCATGCCGGTTCTCGGCGAGCGGGAAGACGGCGCTCGCGCCGTCGGCCGCGCGCGCGAGCACCACGGAGACCTCGCGCTCGAGCGCCAGCAGCTCCTCCAGCACGCAGGGCACGTTCTTCCATTCGGCGAGCACGCGCGCGACGTCCTCGGCGCGGTCGATGCGCGCCTGCCCCTTGCCGTCGTAGCCCAGGCGCGCGGTCTTGAGGAGCGCGGGCAGCCGCACCTGCTCGAGCGCGGCGGCGATGCCGGCGGGGGAATCGACGATCGCGAAGCGCCCCACCGGGAAGCCGTGCTCGGCGAAGAATCCCTTCTCGCGCCGGCGGTCCTGCGCGACCGCGACGGTGGAGCCGCTCGGGCGCACGAGGGTGCTCGCGGCGAGCGCGTCGAGCGCCTGCGCCGGGGCGTTCTCGAACTCGGTGGTGACGGCGGCGCAGGTGCGCGCGAGCTCCCCGAGCGCCTGTGGATCGGTGTAGCCGGCCTTCAGGTGCGCCGTCGCGAACTCCGCGGCCGGCGCGTACGGGTCGGGATCGAGCACCGTCACGCGGTAGCCGAGGGTGCGGGCGGCCACGGTGAACATGCGCCCGAGCTGGCCGCCGCCGAGCAGGCCGAGCGTCGCGCCGGGGAGGATCACAGCACGTCGGGAAGCTGCATCGCGGCCACCTGCTCGCGCAGCTTCTCGCGGTACTCGGCGAGCTTGCGCTCGAGCGTGGCGTCGGAGGCGGCGAGCAGGCTCACGGCGAAGAGCCCCGCGTTCGCCGCGCCCGCCTCGCCGATCGCGAAGGTGGCGACGGGGATGCCCTTGGGCATCTGCACGATGGAGTAGAGGGAGTCCTGCCCGGCGAGGTGGCGCGTGGGCACCGGAACGCCCAGCACCGGAAGCGTCGTCTTCGAGGCGAGCATGCCGGGCAGGTGCGCCGAGCCGCCCGCGCCCGCGATGATGCAGGCGAGCCCGCGCCCGCGCGCGCCCTCGGCGTACTCGAACATCGCGTCCGGCGTGCGGTGCGCCGAGACCACCTTCTGCTCGTAGGCCACGCCGAAATCCCGCAGGATGCGCGCGGCGTGCTGCATCACCTCCCAGTCGCTCTGGGAGCCCATCACCACGCCGACCAGCGGCTTCTCGTTCGCCATGACGCTCTCCGTGTCCTCCGTGTTTGCGCTCCCGCTCACTCCGCCAGCTCGCGGGCGTCCTCGAGCTGGCCGCGATAGGCGTCGAAAATGTGCCGCAGCGCGCTCTTCATGTCCACCTTCGGGGCCCAGTCGAGGTCCCGCATCGTGTTCCCGATGGCGGGGACGCGGTTCTGCACGTCCTGGTAGCCCTTGCCGTAGTACTCGCCCGAGGTCACCTCGAGGAGCTTCACGCGCGCGGCGTTCGCGCGGTATTCGGGATAGGACTTCGCGAGCTCGAGCATCATGACCGCGAGCTCGCGCACCGAGTAGTTGTTGTCGGGGTTGCCGATATTGTAGATCTGCCCGCTCGCCACGCCCTCCCGGTTCTCGATGATCTTCATGAGCGCGGAGACGCCGTCGTCGATGTAGGTGAAGGCGCGCTTCTGGGCGCCGCCGTCCACCAGCTTGATCGGCTCGCCGCGCACGATGTGCCCGAGGAACTGCGTGATCACGCGCGAGCTGCCTTCCTTCGCCGTGTGGATGGAGTCGAGCCCGGCGCCGATCCAGTTGAAGGGCCGGAAGAGCGTGAAGTCGAGGCTCCCCATGGAGCCGTAGGCCCAGATCACGCGGTCCATGAGCTGCTTCGAGCACGAGTAGATCCAGCGCTGCTTGTCGATGGGCCCCAGCACGAGCTCCGAGGCGTACGGGTCGAAGCGCTCGTCGCGGCACATGCCGTAGACCTCGGAGGTCGAGGGGAACAGGATGCGCTTGCCGTACTTCACGCAGCTCCTCACGATCGGCAGGTTCGCCTCGAAGTCGAGCTCGAAGACCTTGAGGGGCTCGCGCACGTAGGTCGCCGGCGTGGCGATGGCCACCAGCGGCAGGATCACGTCGCACTTGCGGATGTGGTACTCGATCCACTCGCGGTTGATGGTGATGTCGCCCTCGAAGAAGTGGAAGCGCTTGTTGTCCA
>DATIVM010000310.1:0-3828 GCA_035465975.1 Usitatibacter sp. | reverse complement strand
ATGGGGAGCGGCGCGGGCCGCTCCCCGCGCGTCAGCGGCGATCGCGGTCGTAGCGGGGCTCGCCCGGGGAGGGCTCGCTCGCGGCGAGCGGGCGGCCGTCGGGCCGGGTCTCGCGGCCCACCTCGAGCCAGCGTCCCGGCGGGTGGTCGAGGCGCGTCTCGTACTCGCGTCCCTGGTAGCGGTAGCGCACGTCGTAGCCGATCACGTCGCGGCTGTTGTCCGACTCGTCGCGCACCGTGCGGCAGCGCTGCCGGCCGTCGTCGTTCTCGGCGCGATCGCGGTCGACGCGGTTGCCGAGGAGCGCCCCGCCGATCGCGCCCGCCGCGGTGGCCGCCGTGTTGCCCCGGCCGCTGCCGAACTGGTGGCCGACCACGCCGCCGGCGATTCCGCCGATCACCGTGCCCGCGCCGATGTGATGGCGCTCGTAGCTGCTCGTCTGCTCGTTCCAGCACTCCTCGTGCTCGCCCGCCGCGCCGTAGACGGGGCGGGAATCGATCACGCGGGCGCGGTCCGCGCGTCCGTAGCGGTCGTCATCGCGGCGGTCGTGGGGCGCGTCCGCGCGCTCCGGAGCGACGTAGGGCCGGTCGTTGCCGTAGGGGCGATCGGGGTAGGCCTGCGCCCGGGCGAGCGGCGCGGCGGCGAGCGCCGAGGCCGCCGCGAGGACTAGCATCTTCATGTGGAACCCCCGGATTCGTGCGGCCTTCGGTCGAAGGCCCTCCGAGGTTCGATGGCCGCGCGCGGCGCTGCGTTCGGGGTGGCTTTACGCCGGATGGCGCAGGAGGATGCCGCGCGAAAAAAACGGCGCCCGCAGGCGCCGTCTCCTGGGCGGTCCGCGCGCTCAGCGCGAATAGACCGGCGGGTGCGGGCGCGGCGGCGGGGGCGGCGGCGGGACGCGGTAGGCCGTTTCGACGGGCCGGACCTCGACGTTCACCGGCAGGCTGCGGCCCGGATCCTGCGGCAGCCGCGTCCGGAACTCGCGGCCGCGGTACTCGTAGCGCACGTCGTAGCCGACGGTCGCCTCGCGCACCTCGTGCACGGTGCGGCAGCGGCGGACATCGTGCTCCACCGGGACGCGCTCGACTTCCGTCACGTCCCCGGGCGGTCCCGAATTCTGGCGGTCGATCTGGTTGCCGACGAGGCCGCCGACGAGGGCGCCCGCGGCGGTGGCGACATCGTTGCCGCGGCCGCGTCCCACCTGGTGGCCCGCGACGCCGCCGACGATCGCGCCGAGCACGGTGCCGGGACCGATGGCGGCGCCGGTATCCGAGCGCGTGACGCGGCGGTCCTCGTAGCCGCGCACGCGGTCGTTCCAGCACTCCTCGCGATCCACGGGGAGCTGCTCGATCACGGGGTGCGAGGACAGGACGCGCGCGCGATCCGGAAACGATTCGGCGGTCGCGGTGGCGGCGCCGAGGGCGCCGAGCGAAGCGAGGGTGGCGAGGACGATCTTTCTCATGGGGCTCCTAGTGTGTGACGCCATGTTAGAGGTTTCCCGCATCAACGTGTAGGCGCCGCGGCGGTTGACCTGTCGCCGCCCCCCGACAGCGCGGATGGGTAGAATCGGCGCATGCAGGCACTGGCAGGCATCAAGGTCCTCGAGCTGGGCCAGCTCATCGCGGGTCCCTTCGCCGGGAAGACGCTCGCCGATTTCGGCGCGGACGTGATCAAGGTGGAGCCGCCGGGCGAGGGCGATCCGCTGCGCAAGTGGCGGCTCCTGCGCGACGGCACCTCGGTGTGGTGGGAGGTGCAGTCGCGCAACAAGCGCTCCGTGTGCCTCGACCTGCGCGAGGCCGGGGACCAGGAGATCGTCCGCTCGCTCGCCGCCGAGGCCGACGTGGTGATCGAGAACTTCAAGCCCGGCACGCTCGAAGGCTGGGGGCTCGGCTGGGAGCGCCTGCACGCGCTCAACCCGCGGCTCGTCATGCTGCGCATCTCCGGATACGGGCAGACCGGCCCGTACAAGGACCGCCCCGGCTTCGGCGTGATCGGCGAATCGATGGGGGGACTGCGCTACCTCACCGGAGAGCCGGGGCGCGTTCCGGTGCGGGTCGGCGTCTCCATCGGGGACACGCTCGCGGCGCTGCACGGCGTGGTCGGCGTGCTGATGGCGCTCTACCACCGCGACGCGCGCGGCGGCGAAGGGCAGTTCATCGACGTCGCGCTCTACGAATCGGTGTTCAACGTGATGGAGAGCCTGCTGCCGGAGTACGACGCGTTCGGCGTGGTGCGCGAGCGCGCGGGAAGCGCGCTTCCCGGCATCGTGCCCTCCAACGCCTACCGCTGCCGCGACGGCAACTACGTGCTGGTGGCGGGCAACGGCGACAGCATCTTCCGCCGTCTCATGGCGGCCATCGGCCGGCCGGACCTCGAGAACGACCCGGCGCTCGCGCACAACGACGGGCGCGCCCGGAACACCGAGCGCATCGACGGCGCGATCGAGGCGTGGACCTCGCAGCGCACGCAGGACGAGGTGCTCGCGGCGCTCGATGCCGCGAAGGTGCCGGTGGGGCGCATCTACTCGGTCGCGGACATCGCGCGCGACGCGCAGTACCAGGCGCGCGACATGATCGTGGAGGCCCGCACCCGCGAGGGCGCATCCCTCAGGGTGCCGGGCATCGTGCCGAAGCTTTCCGCCACGCCGGGCGCGATTCGCCATCCGGCACCCGGCCTCGGCGAGCACGACGCCGACCTGGGGGCGGGCGGCTGGCCCCCGCGAAGGGACGCGTAGGCCGGCACCGCCGCGCGCCGGAGGACGGTGCGTATTTCCCCGGGAGCGGAAACCTGCGGCCGCCGCCGGCGGTCTACCTTGATCGGAGCGGCATCCAATTCCCGTGAAGATCCGCAGCCACCTCCTGGTCCTCCTCGCGGGCGCGTTCCTGCCGCTGCTGGTGTTCGCCGTCGCGATCACCTCGTTCTCGTGGTGGCAGCAGCGCAACGCCCTCGAGCTGCGCTACCTCGAGCGCGTGCGCGCGATGACCATCGCGCTCGACACCGAGATCGACGGGGCGATCCGCATGCTGCGCGCGCTCGGGCTTTCCGCCGATCCGTACGAGCCGCGCCGCGCGTTCCTCGAGCGCATGCGCCGCACGCTCGACACGCAGCCGCTCTGGTCGGCCGTCGCCGCGGGCGACGCGGCCTGGCGCGACGTGAAGGCGGTGTCGCGCGACAGCGTCTCGGCCCCGGTGCCGGCGATCGACCCCGCGACGCTCGCGCGCGTGCGCGAGACGCGCCTTCCGGCGGTCTCCGGGCTGGTGCGCGCGCCCGACGGCCTGTTCGAGACGCAGATCGTGGTGCCCGTCGTGCGCGGCGGCGCGATCCAGGCGATCCTCCTCGCCGTGGTGGAGCAGGGCTCGTGGCTCAAGTTCATGAGCCAGTACCCGATCGGCAGCGGCGCCACGATGACGCTGGTCGACCAGAACGGGATCGTGATCGCGCGCACCCAGGACAACGGCCGCTGGGTCGGAAAGCCCCCCGCACCGCTGCTCCTCGAGAGGTCGCGCGAGATGGCCGAGGGCGCCTACCGCGGCGAGGGCGCCGACCGCGAAACGGTGTACGCCGCCCACAGCCGCTCGGTGCGCTGGGGCTGGACCGTGGGCACCGCCGTGCCCGCGGAGATCATCGAGGCGGTGCTGCTCGATTCCTCGGCGCTCCTCGCGGCCGCCGCGTTCCTCTCCATCGGGCTCGCGGTCCTGCTCGCGTTCGTCCTCTCGCGGCGCATCCAGCGGCCGGTGACCGCGCTCGGCGCCTCCGCGCGCGCGCTCGCGCACGGCGAGCCGCTCCCGCCCCATCCGCCCTCGTCGATCGACGAGGTCGAGGAGGTGCAGGACG
>DATIVM010000309.1:0-2801 GCA_035465975.1 Usitatibacter sp. | reverse complement strand
CCGCGAGCGCCTGCAGCTGCACTTCGAGGCCGAGGCGAGCATGAAGTCCGAGGTGGACGACGGCTCCTACCGGGTCACGATCCGCATGCCCTACCTGACGGCGCCCGCATGACCCTCGCCCGCAGCGACGTGGCGCGCATCCTGATCGCCGACGACGAGGCGCCGGCCCGCCAGCGGCTGCGCGACCTCCTCGACGAATGCCGCGACCGCTTCCCGCTCACGATCGTCGACGAGGCGCGCAGCGGGCGCGAGGTGCTCGACGTGCTGAACCGCGAAAAGGTCGACATCGTGCTGCTCGACATCCGCATGCCCGAGATCGACGGCATGGAGGCTGCGCGGCACATCGCCGGGATGCCGAACCCGCCCGCGATCATCTTCACCACCGCCTTCGACGGCTATGCCATCAAGGCGTTCGAGGTGAACGCGATCGACTACCTGCTGAAGCCGATCCGCCTCGAGCGGCTGCTCGGCGCGCTGAACAAGGTGCGGGCGGCGACGCCGGTGAGCCGCGAGGCGCTGGATGCCGCGGCGAACCAGCCGCGCCGCCACCTTTCCGTGCACGAGCGCGGCAAGATCCACCTCGTGCCGGTGTCCGAGATCCTCTACCTCCGGGCGGAGCTCAAGTACGTCACGGTGCGCACGGTGGAGCGCGAGTACCTGGTGGAGGAATCGCTCACCAAGCTCGAGGAGGAGTTCGGGCCCGCCTTCGTGCGGGTGCACCGCAATTGCCTGGTGGCGCGCCACGCGGTGGCCGGCTTCGCGCGCAACGCCGAGGAGAGCGAGTCGGGCTGGGCGGTGGTGATCAAGGGCACCGGCGAGAAGCTCCCGGTGAGCCGTCGCCAGCAGCACGTGGTGAAGCAATTTCGCTGAGGCGAGGAACGTCTACTCCCAGTACGGCGGGTCGCCGAACGCCTTGCGCAGGAACTCGATGAAGAACTTCACCTTCGCCGGGAGCAGCCGCCGCTCGGCGTAGACGGCGTAGACGTTGTTGCCCGGCATCGCGTACTCGTCGAGCACCGTCACGAGGCGCCCGCGCTTCACCTCCTCGCTCACCTCCCAGGCGCTGCGCCAGGCGAGGCCCTCGCCGGCGATCGCCCAGCGCGTGAGCACCTCGCCGTCGTTGCACTGCAGGTTCCCCGACACCTTCATGGTGACCGGCCGTCCCTTGTCCTGGAAGCTCCACGAATCGGCGATGCCGTCCTCGGTGCTGGTCACGAGGCAGTTGTGGCGCGCGAGGTCGGCGAGCGACTTCGGGCGCCCGGCGCGCTTGATGTAGGCGGGGGCGCCGCACACCACGCGATGGTTGCGCGCGAGCTTCGCCGCGATGAGGTCGGCGCTCTTCAGGTCGGCGATGCGGATCGCGAGGTCGAAGCGCTCGTTCTTGAGGTCCACCAGCCGCTCGGACAGGTGGAGCTGGATCGCGAGGTTGGGGTGCTCGGCGATGAACGCGGGAAGGTGCGGCGCGATGTGCTTGCGCCCGAAGGCGGTGGGCGCGGTCACGATGAGCCGGCCCGAGGCGCTCTTCGCGCCGACCGTGAGCGCGTCCTCGGCGGAGCGCAGCTCCTCGAGCACGTGGTGGCAATCCTCGTAGAACGTCGCGCCCTCGGGGGTGAGCGTCACCTTGCGCGTGGAGCGCTTGAAGAGCTTCACGCCGAGGCGCTCCTCGAGCTGGTCGATGCGCCGTCCGACCATCGCGGGCGTGATGCCCTCCTCGCGCGCGGCGGCCGAGAGGCTTCCGCGCTGCGCCACCTCCACGAAGGTCGTGAGCTCTTTGAATCGGTCCATATAGCGGACCGCAGTATAAAACGATTACCCGGTTACGGGTATTGATGCGATCCGAGTTGTGAATCAACGCCCGAGGGGATGCGCACCGCGGCGCGGTGCCGGGAAGCGATGGCCGAACGAATGGCGCTGCGCGATGAACGGCGGCGCGAGCATCCAGGCGATCGCCGGCTCGGGCGCGGCCTGCGGCGGGGCGGCCGGCGCCTGCGCCGCGCGCGCCATCGCCTCGCGGCTCTCGCGCTCGCGTTGCGCCTCGAGGCGGCGGTCGAGCGCCGCCTCGCGCGCGAGGAGCCGCTCGCGCTCGCCGGTGTCGACCGCGGGAAAGGCGTCGGGGATGTCGAGGCGCTTCGCCGCTTCGCGCGCGGAGCACGGCGACTGCTGGTAGGTCACGCCGCCCGCGGGCGAGGTGCAGCGGAAGATCTCCGCGTGCGCGGAAGAAGCGAAGGCCGCTGCGAGGAGCGGCGCGCAGATCGCAAGGACCGCCCGGGACATGGCGCCATTATGCGCCGCGCGGATCGCCTAAGCGTAGCCGGCGCCGGCCGCCTGGCGGTCGGCGTGGTAGCTCGAGCGCACCATCGGCCCGCACGCCGCGTTCACGAAACCCATGCGCGCGGCTTCCGCCTCGAACCGGCGGAACTCGTCGGGATGCGCGTAGCGGGCGACGGGAAGGTGGTGCTTCGAGGGCTGCAGGTACTGACCGATGGTGAGCATGTCCACGCCGTGCTCGCGCAGATCGCGCATCACTTCGACGATCTCCTCGTTCGTCTCGCCCAGGCCCACCATCAGCCCGGACTTGGTGGGGACGTCCGGGTGCGCCGCCTTGAAGTCGCGCAGCAGCGCGAGCGAGTGCGCGTAGTCGGCGCCGGGGCGCGCCTGGCGGTAGAGGCGCGGCACCGTCTCCAGGTTGTGGTTCATCACGTCGGGCGGCGCATCGGCGAGGACCGCGAGCGCGCGCTCGACGCGCCCGCGGAAATCGGGGGTGAGGATCTCGATGCGCGTAGCGGGGGAAAGGGCGCGCA
>DATIVM010000308.1:0-8774 GCA_035465975.1 Usitatibacter sp. | reverse complement strand
TGCTCGCGCGTGGAGGCGGCCTGCAACACCGAGGGCCTGAACGGCTCGCAGCTGCAGGCGGGCGTGTCCTACTACTTCTCGCCGCGCACCTACATCTTCTTCATGGGCGCGCTCCTGAGGAACGGATTCTCGGCGCGCTACAACAACGAGGAACTGCAGCATCCCTCGGTGGGCGAGGACATCATGCAGTGGGCGCTCGGCATCAACCACTCGTTCTGACCACGTAGTCGTACGGCGCTCCCCGGCGGGGGCGCCTGGGGAGTAGGCCGATTCGGCGGGCGCTCGAGGCGCCCGTCTTTTTTCCAGGCCCCGCCAGAGGGCCCCCTGTGAGGAGACTGGTTCGATGAAGCGATACCCCGGGGCCGCGCATTGGCCGGCACGCCGCAACTTCCACCGCGCGGCGCTCGCCGTCCTCGCGGCGCCGCTCTTCGCCCGCGCGCAGGGCGGCGAATCGCCCAACAGCGCGGTGTACATGTACAAGGGGGCGGACCGCGACGCGCGCCTCATCGCCGAGGCGCGGAAGCAGGGCAAGGTGGTGATCTACACCTCGCTCAACCTCAAGGACTCGGTGCCCATCACCGAGGCGTTCGAGAAGAAGACCGGGATCAAGACGGAGCTGTGGCGCGCGAGCAGCGAGAAGGTGCTGCAGCGCGGCGTGACGGAGGCGCGCGCCGGCCGCTACTCGCCCGACGTCTTCGAGACGAACGGGCCGGAGATGGAGGCGCTCTACCGCGAGAAGCTCCTCGACGAATTCTGGAGCGCGCACTTCAAGGACCTTCCCGAGGCGGCCTTCCCTTCCCACCGCCACTACGTCGCCGACCGCTTCAACTTCTTCACCATCGGCTACAACACCAACCTGGTGAAGCCGGACGAGGTCCCGAGCTCCTACGAGGACCTCGCGAAGCCGCAGTGGGCCGGGCGCGTCGGCCTGGAAGCCGGCGACGTGGACTGGTTCGGCGCCCTCGTGAAGTCCATGGGCGAGGAAAAGGGGCTCGCGTTCTTCCGCGCGCTCGCCGCGAACCGCCCGCAGATCCGCACCGGCCACACCCTCATGGCCGAGCTCCTCGCCTCGGGCGAGATCCCGCTCATCGCGGACATCTACAACCACAACGTCGAGCGGCTCAAGGTGAAGAGCGCGCCCGTCGAGTGGAAGGCGCTCGACCCGACCTTCGGCCGGCCCAACGCGATCGGCGTCGCGCGCCACGCCCCGCACCCGCACGCGGCGCTCGTGTTCGCCGACTACATGCTCTCGCCCGAGGGGCAGGAGCTCATCAAGAAGCGCCACCGCGTGCCGTCGAGCCGCTCGGTGAAGACCAACCTCAACGACTTCCCTTACCAGATGATCGATCCCGTCATCACGCTCGACGAGAACGCGAAGTGGGAGAAGCTCTGGTCGGAGCTGTTCCTCAAGGGCTACACCAAGCCAGCCAAGAAGCACAAGGAGAAAAAGTGATGACGACACGACGCGCAGTCCTCGCCGCGGCGCTCGCCGCGGCCCTGGCGATTCCGGCGCTGCCCGCCGCGGCGCAGATCGGCTCCACCGTCGAGGAGATCGCCGCCTACGACCAGCCCGACCGCGACCAGAAGCTCTACGAGGCCGCGAAGAAGGAAGGCTCGCTCACGATCTACACCTCGGCGCAGGTGAAGGACATGGGCGCGATCGCCAAGGCCTTCGAGGCGAAGTACCCGGGCGTGAAGGTCGAGATCTGGCGCGCGAGCAGCGAGAAGGTGCTGCAGCGCGCCATCACCGAGGCGCGGGCCGGACGCAACACGATGGACGTGGCCGAGACGAACGGCCCCGAGCTCGAGTCGATGCACCGCGAGAAGATCTGCCAGGCGATGAAGTCCCCGTACCAGAAGGACCTCATCCCCGAGGCGCTGCCCGCGCACCACGAGTGGACCGGCACGCGGCTCAACGTCTTCGTCCAGGCCTACAACACCAACGCCGTGAAGAAGGCGGACCTGCCCAAGAGCTGGGAGGACCTCGCCGATCCCAAGTGGAAGGACAAGATCGGCATCGAGCAGGCCGACTACGACTGGCTTTCGGGCGAGGCGTCGGCGCTCGGCGAGCAGAAGGCGGCCGCGGTCTTCAAGAAGATGGTGGACACGAACGGCATCTCGGTGCGCAAGGGCCACACGCTCCTCACCCAGCTCGTGGTCTCCGGCGAGGTGCCCCTCGCGCTCACCGTCTACAACTACAAGGCCGAGCAGTTCAAGAAGAAGGGCGCCCCGATCGACTGGTTCTCGATCGGACCGGCGATCGCGCGCCCGAACGGCATCGCGGTGGCGAAGAAGGCGCCGCACCCGCACGCCGCGGTGCTCTTCTACGATTTCGAGATCAGCCCCGACGGCCAGAAGATCCTCGCCAAGCGCAACTTCGTGACGACCAACCGCAAGGTCCACACGAAGCTCGGCGACATCCCGATGAAGTTCGTCGAGGTGAACGAGATGCTGGACCACTACGACCACTGGGAGAAGCTCTACACGCAGCTCTTCTCCGGCAAGAGCAAGTAGCGGAGGGGATTTGGGCAAGGAATCGCACTACAGCAGCAGGAAGGAGCGCGTCTTCGTCCGCGGCATCCAGGGCCAGTACAGCCTGAAGGAAGAGCTCGCGCGCCTGCGCTCCATGCCGCGGGTGATCAAGGGCAGGGACCTGCTCTTCAATGACGGGCCGCAGTCCTTCAGCAAGCACTTCATCGAGCCGGTGGACGGGCTCACGCAGGTGCTGCACGTGCACCTCGAGGAGTACGCTCCGGGAGGACGCACCCAGAAGCACGGCCACGTGAACGAGGCCGCGTTCTACATCCTCGACGGCAAGGGCTACGAGGTGCACGACGGCATCCGCTACGACTGGAGCGCGGGCGACGTCGCGATCGTGCACATGAACTGCGTGCACCAGCACTTCAACGCGGACCCGGTGAAGCCGGCGCGCGCCCTGGTGCTCAAGCCCAAGCCGATGATCATGTTCATGAACCTGCTGTTCCAGAAGAGCGTGATCCCGCGCCCCACGGAGCCGACGCCGGAGGGCAAGGGCTTCGTGCCGCGGCATTTCGAGGAAGACCTCAACCATCCGGAGTGAGCGCATGAAAGCGATCCATCGCGCGCTCGCGGTCCTCGCGGCCGCGTGCGCCGTCCTGCCGGCGGCGGGCCAGACGAGCCTCTACGAGTACCAGGGCGCCGACCGCATGGAGAAGATCGTCGCGGCGGCGAAGAAGGAAGGCACCCTCACCCTCTACACGACGATCGCGGAGAAGGACCTGCCGGCGATCCTCAAGCCGTTCGAGGAGAAGTACGGCGTCAAGGTGAGCGTGTGGCGCGCCGGCACCGACAAGGTGCTGCAGCGCACGGTGCAGGAGGCGCGCGCCGGCCGCTACGACGTGGACGCCGTGCACTTCGGCTCGCCGGAGATGGAGGCGCTCGCCCGCGAGAAGATCCTCGCCCCGGTCGCCTCGCCCGTGCAGAAGGACCTCATCGCCGGCGCCGTTCCCGCGCACCGCAAGTGGGCGGCGACGATCCTCTCGGTGTGGGTGCAGGCGTACAACACCGGCGCCATCAGGAAGGAGGAGCTGCCGAAGTCCTGGCGCGACCTCCTCGACCCGAAGTGGAAGGGCAAGATCGGCATCGAGGCGAAGGACGAGGACTGGTTCGCGACGGTCGTGCAGGAGCTGGGCGGCGAGGAGAAGGGGCTCGCGTACTTCCGCGAGCTGGTCCGGAAGAACGGCATCTCGGTGCGCAAGGGCCACACCCTGCTCACGAACCTGGTGGTGTCGGGGGAAGTGCCGCTCGCGCTCACCGTCTACAACTACATGCCCGAGCAGGCGAAGAAGAAGGGCGCGCCGATCGACTGGTTCGTGATCGCGCCCGCGATCGCGCGGTCCAACGCGGTGGGAGTCGCCGTGCACGCCCCGCACCCGGCCGCGGCGCTCCTCTTCTACGAGTATCTCCTCGGGCCCGACGGGCAGCAGGCGATGGCGAAGATCAAGTACGTGCCGACGAACACCCGGGTGAAGTCGCCGCTCGAGGGCGTGAAGATCGTCCAGACGGACCCCATCCGCTCTCTGGACGAGGACCGGAAGTGGAGCAAACTCTTCGACGAGATCATCGTGCGCCGCGGCGGGAAGTAGCCCGGCGCGACCCGAGACCATGAGCGCGACCGCCCTTCCCGCATCCGGCAAGGCCCCGGGCAAGTCCTTCCGCGAGGTGTGGCTCATCACCGTCGGCCACGCGCTCACGCACTGGTACCCGTCGACCTTCTACCTGCTGCTTCCGATCATCGGCAAGGAGCTGGGCCTTTCCTACAGCCAGATCGGCCTCATCATGACCTGCCAGTACGTGGCGGGCGCGATCGCCAACATCCCGGGCGGGATCCTCGTGGACACGGTCGGGCGCAAGGGCCTGCTCATGGCGCTCTCGCTCTTCTGGGTCGGATTCCCGTATCTGCTGATGGGCTTCAGCCACGGCTACCTGATGCTCCTCGCCTGCGTGATGCTGGTGGGCTTCGGCAACAGCCTGTGGCACCCGACCGCGATCCCGACCCTCGCCAAGCGCTTCCCCGAGCGCAAGGGACTCGTGCTGTCGCTGCACGGCATGGGCGGCAACGTCGGCGACGCCATCGCGCCGATCGCCATCGGCGCGCTGCTCACCTGGTTCGCGGCGCATTCCGTGGACCACGCCTGGCGCAAGGTCGTGGTGATCAACGTGATCCCCGGCATGGTCATGTCGGTGCTGCTGCTGGTTTTCCTCGGGACGCTCTCGCTCGCCGGCAAGGCGAAGCCGAAGCGCGACGAGGGCGAGCGGCAGTCGCTGCGCGATTATTTCCGCGGCGTGCCGGTCCTCTTCAGGAACCGCGGCCTCATCGTGCTCACGGCGAGCTCCGCGTTCCGCTCGATGACGCAGAACGCGCTCCTCACGTTCCTCCCGGTGTACCTCGCCTACGTCATGCACTACTCGCCGTTCCGGGTCGGCGCGGGCATGTTCGCGCTGCAGGCGGCGGGCTTCGCCGCCTCGCCGGTCGCGGGCCACCTCTCCGACCGCATGGGCCGGCGCAACATCATGATCACCAGCATGGCGATGACTGCGGTGGTGCTGCTCTTCATGGCGGTCGCGGGCCGCTCGCCCGCCTTCATCGGCTTCATCGCGGTGCTGGGCTTCTTCCTCTACGCGATCCGCCCGGTGATGCAGGCGTGGCTCCTCGAGACGACGCCGAAGAACATGGGCGGCACCAGCATCGGCATCCTCTTCGGCGCCCAGTCGCTCGGCTCCTCGGTCGCGCCGCTCCTCGGCGGCGTCATCGCGGACCGCTACGGCCTCACGGCCACCTTCTGGTTCCTCGCGTTCACCATCGTGGTGGCGAACCTCTTCATCATCGCCATGCCGGCGGACGAGAAGAAGGCCGAGTGACGCGACCGCTTGCCGGCCTGCGCCGCTGGCTGAAGAGCACCTCGAACCGCACCTTCATCGTCTGGCCCGTCGTGCTCTACGGCGTCGAGGCGCTGCTGCATCGCGGCCCGCCGCCGATTCACTGGTGGGCGCTCCCGCTCCTCGGGTGGGGCTACCTGCAATACAAATGGGTCGGGATCTATCGCACGCGGCTGGGTGGGGGCGGGCCGGGCATCTCGGTGCCGCCCGAGCGGCTGTGCACGACGGGCCCCTACCGGTGGACGCGCAACCCGATGTACACGGGGCACATCATCTACTTCGCCGGGGTTGCGCTCGCGCTCGGCTCGTGGATCGCGGCGGCCGTCCTCGCGTTCCACCTCGCGTGGTTCGACCGTCGGGTGAAGGAGGACGAGGCGCGCCTCGCCGGGCTCTTCGGCGACCGCTACCGGGAATACTGCCGCCGCGTGAAGCGGTGGATCCCCGGCGTGCTGTGAGCGGCGCGGGCCTCGGGCTGGGCGACGGCTTCGCGCTCGCATCGGCCGCCTGCTTCGCCGCGGCGAACATCCTGATCGCGCGCGGGGCGCGCGGCGAGGACAACGGTGCCTTCGTCTCGCTGCTCCTCACCGCGGGGATCTCGGGCGCCGGCTGGATCGCCGCGGGAATCGCGCGCGGGTTCGAGCCGGTGACGTGGCGCGCGATCCTCTGGTTCGCGGGGGCCGGCGTCTTCACCGCGTACATCGGCCGCGTGTTCTTCTACGCCTCGGTGCAGCGCCTGGGCGCGATGCGCGCCTCGACGATGAAGCGCCTGAACCCGTTCTTCGCGGTGCTCCTCGGCGTCGCGGTGCTGGGCGAGTCGCTCACGCGCGGCATGGCGATCGGCCTCGCGCTGATCGCCGCGAGCTTCGTCGCGCTGCTCGCCGCCGGCCGCGGCGCCGCGGCGCCGGCGGGAGGGAGCATGGGGCGCCGCCTCCTCAACGCGGGATACCTCTACGGACCCGTCTCCGCGCTCGGCTACGCGACCGGCTACCTGCTCCGCAAGATGGGGCTCGCCGACGCGCACGACGCGTTCCTCGGCGCGGCGGTGGGCACGCTCACGGGTGCGGCGATCTTCGCCGCCACCGGCGCCTTCCGCCCCGAATACGCGCGCGCCGTGCGCGCCACCTTCTCGCGCCCGAACCCGTGGCTGATCGCCGCCGGAGCCATGAGCTCCTTCGGCCAGATCTCGTACTTCGCCGCGCTCGACGCGAGCCCGATGTCGCGCGTCGCGCTGATCGGGTCGATGGAGGTGTTCGTGACGCTCTTCCTCGGCTGGGCGTTCCTGCGCCGGCGCGAGGCGCTCACGCCCGCGGTCGCGCTCGCGGCGCTCCTCGGCGTCGGCGGCACCGCGTCGATCATCCTCGGCTAGCGATCGGCGAGGAAGGCGGTCACGAGCGAGGCGAATTCCGCGGGCTTCTCGACCACGGAGAGGTGCGAGGCGCCGGCGATCACGGCGAGGCGCGCGCCGGGCACACGGTCGACGATCGCCTGCGCCATCGACACGGGCGTGCCCTGGTCGAGCTCGCCCGCGATGACGAGCGTCGGCGCGCGCACGCGCGCGAGCGCCTCCGTGTATTCCATCTCCCGGATCGCCTCGCAGCATCCGAGGTAGCCCTGCGCGGGCGTCTCGAGGAAGCGCGCCATGACGCGCGCGACCACGTCGGGATGGCCCTTCGCGAACTCCGCGGAGAAGTAGCGCCCGGCGACCATCTCGCGGATCGCGCCGAGCCCGCCTTGCTCGACCATGCGGATGCGGTTGTCCCAGTTCACGCGTCCCCCGGGACCGTAGGAGCTCGTCGTGTTGGCGAGGACCAGCCTGCCGAGCCGGCCGGGATGGGCGAGCGCGAACGCCTGCCCCACCATGCCGCCCATCGAGAGCCCCACCCAGTGCGCGCGCTCGATGCCCAGCCGGTCGAGGAGGCGCGCGGCATCGTCGGCCATGTCGCCGAGCGACCACGGACGCGCGGGGAGGGGGCTGCGGCCGTGGCCGCGCGCATCGGCCGCGAGCACGCGGTGGCGCGGGGCGAGGGCGGGGAGGAGCGGATCCCACATGCGGCGGTCGCAGCCGATCGCGTGGGCGAGGAGCACCGGATCGCCGCCGCCGCCGGTGTCCTCGCAGTAGAGGTCGAGCGCGCTCACCGGCGCTTGCCCTTGCCGCGCTTCGCGCGCCGGCCCTTCGCGGATTTCCCGGACGAGGCGCCCAGTTCCGCGATCACCTCGCGCGCCTCCTTGAAGCCGGTGTTCGCGGCCGGCACGCCGCAGTAGATCGCCGCCTGCAGCAGGATCTCCTTGAGGTCGTCCTGGTCCAGGTCGCCCGATTCCAGCGCCGCGCGCACGTGCAGGCGGAATTCCTCCCAGCGCCCGAGCGCGGCGGTCATCGCGAGCACCAGCATGCGGCGCGTGCGGCGCGGCAGGCCCTCGCGGTTCCAGATGCCGTCCCAGCAGTAGCTCGTGATCATCTTCTGGAAATCCGCGTTGAACGGCGTGGCGGTGGCGAGGGCGCGGTCGACCCATTCGTCGCCCAGCACCTTGCGTCGCGTCGCGAGCCCGCGCTCGTAGGACTTGCTCATCTCACGTCTCCCTTCGTCTCAGGTGAGGTACGGGGCGAGGCCGCCGAGGATCTCGTCCACGGCCCGCGTGTCGAGGGGGCCGCGCTCGCCGTGGCGCTGCAGGTTCTGCGCCATGCGCGGCGCATCGACCACGAGCGATGCGGCGATCGTCTCGAGGAAATCGAGCGCGGAGCCCAGGACCGCGGCGATCTCCGGGACGATCGCGAGCTCCGCCTGCCATCCGCCCAGCGCGCGCTCGTGCTCGCCGGCGCCCGCGGCGTGCAGCGCGGCGAGCAGCCCCGGCATGCGCACCGCCGCCGCGAGCGCCTGCGCGCACGCGACCGGGTTGTGCTTGTGCGGCATCGAGCTCGAGCCGCCGACGCCTTCGCGCGCCGGCGCCTCGCGCATCTCGCCCACCTCGGCCTGCGAGGCGAGCGCCACGTCGCGCGCGATCTTTCCGGCGGTGAGGACGACGAGCCCCGCGCGCTGGAGGAGGTCGATCCAGCCGTTGCGGTGCGACTGCCACTCCGGCACGTCGGCGAGGCCCAGCGCGAGCGCCATGCGGTGGCGCACGGCGGGACCCTTGCCGCCCATGGCCTCGAGCGCGCCCACCGGCCCGCCGAGCTGCACGGCGAGTGCCGCTGCCTGCGATTCGGCGAGCCGCTCCCGGTCGGCGGCGAGCGCGGCGGCCCAGCGCGCGAGCTTGAGCCCGGCGGGGATGGGAAGCGCCGGCTGCAGGAGGGTCCGTCCGAGCATCGGCGTGGCGCGATGCTCGCGCGCCTGGTGCACGAGCGAGCGCACCGCGCCGTC
>DATIVM010000307.1:0-6343 GCA_035465975.1 Usitatibacter sp. | reverse complement strand
CACGAGCCGGGACGCTGGCTCGAGGTGGGCCGCGAGACCCTGCCCGACGGCCGCCCGCTCGCCGCGAGCGAGCCCTACCCGAACGAGCCCCGCTACGATCGCGACCGCCGCTGAGGCGTCCGGGGGAGCGGCTCGCGCCGCTCCCCATTGATGACGCCAATCAAGCGCATCGGAACAATCAATTGGACGATGCCCGCGGGCGGTAGCACCATTGGGAAACCGAACGAGAAGTCCGGAATTCCGCGTTTTGTCCCAATGGAGGTCCACATGAAACCGCTCAAAGGAACCAAGACCCACGACAACCTCAAGGCCGCCTTCGCGGGCGAGTCCCAGGCGAACCGGCGCTACCTCTATTTCGCGAACAAGGCGGACGTGGAAGGGCAGAACGACGTCGCTGCGTTGTTCCGCTCGACGGCCGAAGGCGAGACCGGCCACGCGCACGGCCACCTCGACTACCTCGCGAACGTGGGCGACCCGGCGACCGACCTGCCGATCGGCAGCTCCCGCCAGAACCTGAAGGCCGCCGTCGCCGGCGAGACGCACGAGTACACCGACATGTACCCGGGCATGGCGAAGACCGCGCGCTCCGAGGGCTTCGACGAGATCGCCGACTGGTTCGAGACGCTCGCCAAGGCCGAGCGCTCGCACGCCAACCGCTTCCAGAAGGCGCTCGACGCGCTCGCCGACTGAGCGCCCTTCCCGGCGCCGCGCGACGAAAGGGGGCCCCGCGCCCCCTTTTTGCTCAAGCGGGATAGCATTTTCGCTCGCATAACTCCCGGCCGTCATGACGATCAAAGAAGGCAGCCTCGAGGCGCCCACGCGCCACCCGATCGACTGGAAGAACCCCGAGTACTACGACGAGGCGAAGATCCTCGCGGAGCAGGAGCGCGTGTTCGACATCTGCCACGGATGCCGGCGCTGCTTGAGCTTGTGCAACGCGTTCCCCACCCTCTTCGACCTGATCGACGCCGGGTCGACCGGGGAGCTCGACGCCGTGCCGCGCGAGCGCTTCCAGGACGTGGTGGACAACTGCTACCTGTGCGACATGTGCTACGTGGTGAAGTGCCCCTACGTGCCGCCGCATCCGTGGAACGTGGACTTCCCGCACCTCATGCTGCGCGCGAAGGCGAACGAGTTCCGCACCGGCAAGCTCGAGCACCCGGTGCGCGACCGCCTGCTCTCGTCCACCGATCGCAACGGCCGGCTCGCCACGATTCCCGTCGTGGTGCACCTGGTGAACGCCTCGGCCCGCTCGAAGCCGCTGCGCGCGCTCGGCGAGAAGGCGATGGCGATCGACAAGGACGCGTGGCTGCCGGCGTATTCGCCGCGCCCCTTCCGCTCGCACGCCGCCCCGAGCAAGCCGCATCCGGTGAGGGACGGGGAGCGCTCGCCCGGCAAGGTGGCGGTCTACGCGACCTGCTACGTGAACTACAACGAGCCCGGCATCGGCCACGACCTCCTCAGGATCCTCGACCACAACGAGATTCCCTACGTGATCGCGGAGAAGGAGGCGTGCTGCGGCATGCCCAAGCTCGAGCAGGGCGACCTGGAATCGGTCGCCGCGCTCAAGGCGAAGAACATCCCGGTGCTCGCGAAGCTCGCGCGCGAGGGCTACGCGATCCTCACGCCGGTGCCGTCATGCACGCTCATGTACAAGCAGGAGCTGCCGCTGATGTTCCCCGACGACGACGACGTGCGCGCGGTGCGCGACGCGATGCTCGACCCGTTCGAGTACCTCATGGCGAGGAAGCGCGACGGATTGCTGCGCACCGAGTTCCCGCGCGCGCTCGGCAAGGTGGCCTACCACGTCCCGTGCCACACGCGCGTGCAGAAGATGGGCCCGAGCACCAGGGAGGCGCTCGAGAGCGTGCCCGGCACCGAGGTGCTGGTGATCGAGCGCTGCTCGGGGCACGCGGGCACCTACGGCGTGAAGGCGGAGTTCCACGACACCGCGCTCAAGATCGGCCGGCCGGTGTTCGGCCGGATCGCCGAGTTCGCGCCGGACTACTTCGCCTCGGATTGCGAGCTCGCCGGCCACCACATCGCGGACGGGCTCGGCGAGAACCGCGGCAAGGCCGAGCTGAAGCATCCGCTCACCCTGCTTCGGATGGCCTACGGCCTGCCCGACCCGGAACCCGAACGATGACGACCACCATGCGCAAGATCTCCCCCGACTCCCTGATGTCCCTCGAGTCCTACGCCAAGGCGCGCAAGGAGTTCCGCGCGCGCGTGATCGCGCACAAGAAGAACCGCACCGTGGCGCTCGGCGGGCACGTCACGCTCATCTTCGAGGACGAGCTCACCATCCGCTACCAGGTGCAGGAAATGCTGCGCGTCGAGCGCATCTTCGAGGAGGACGGCATCCGGGAGGAGCTGGACGCCTACAACCCGCTCATCCCCGACGGCCGCAACTTCAAGGCGACGATGATGATCGAGTACGAGGACGAGAACGAGCGTCGCGCGGCGCTCGCGCGCCTGAAGGGCATCGAGGACCGCGTCTGGGTGCGCGTGGAAGGCTGCGCGCGTGCCTACGCCATCGCCGACGAGGACCTGGAGCGCGAGACCGAGGAGAAGACCTCCGCGGTGCACTTCCTGCGCTTCGAGCTCACCGCCGAGATGGTGGAGGCGCTCAAGTACGGCGTGGGCCTCGCCATGGGCATCGACCATCCGCACTACACGGCGGCGCTCGACCCGGTGCCGCCGGAGGTCCGCGCGGCGCTCCTCGCCGACCTCGACTAGGCCGCCTTCGCCATGCGCAGCCCCGGGATCCGGATGGACTGGATCGCGGCCGCCAGCGTCTCCACCGCCATGGGCCGGTCGAAGCTCGCGCGCCAGGCGAGCGCCACCTTGCGCGACGGGACCGGGCTCGTGAACGGCACCGACTTCAGCATCTTCGTCGCGTAGCGCGGCGCGAGCGCGCTCGCGGGGAGCACGCTCACCCCCAGGCCCGAGGCGACCATGTTCCGGATGGTCTCCAGGGAGCTCCCCGCGCGGCCCTCCGGAAGCGCCGTGTTCGACTGCCCCGGGCAGGCCTCCAGCACCTGGTCGCGGAAGCAGTGGCCCGCGTTCAGCACGAGCAGGTGCTCCTGCGAGAGCTCCCCGGGCTTGAGCGCCTTGCGCTGCTGCCAGCGGTGGCCCTCGGGAACCACGACGCTGAACGGCTCCTCATACACGACACGCGTCTTCACGCCGGGCAGCGCGAACGGCAGCGCGATGATCACCACGTCCAGCTCCCCATCCCTCAGCATCGGCGCGAGGTTCCCGGTGAGGTTCTCCTCGATCGCGAGCGGCATGGCGGGCGCGCGCTTGCGCAGGATCGGGACCAGGTCCGGGAGGAGGTACGGGCCGATGGTGGGGATGGCGCCCAGGCGCAGCGCCCCCGCGAGCTGGTCCTGCGCCCCGCGCGCGATGTGCGGGATCTTGCCGACCTCGTCCAGCACGCGCCGCGCCTGCTCGACGATCGCAGCGCCCCGGGCGGTCACCAGCACCTCGTTCTTGTTGCGCTCGAAGAGCTTCACGCCCAGCTCGGCCTCGAGCTTGGCGAGCGCGAGCGAGAGCGTGGGCTGGGTGACGTAGCACTTCTGCGCGGCGCGCCCGAAATGGCGCTCCTGCGCCAGGGCGACGACGTAGCGCAGCTCGGTGAGGGTCACGGCGGGCCTTCATTGGGGAGGACTATCGCGATTATAACCACAATCAATTGGACCAATCAATCGCGCGCGCCTAGACTGGGGTATCGAACCAATCGACGAGAGAGGAAAGGACCGACATGCTTACGAATCCCGAGGGCCGCAAGGTCCCGCAAGTGACGTTGCGCGTGCGCCGCGACGGCCAATGGAGCGAGATCGACACCGACCGCATCTTCCGCGGCCGCACCGTGGTCGCGTTCGCGCTCCCGGGCGCCTTCACGCCGACCTGCTCGAGCGCCCACGTGCCGCGCTACAACGAGCTCGCGGGCGCTTTCCGGAGCGCGGGCGTGGACGAGATCGTCTGCATCTCGGTGAACGACCCGTTCGTGATGGCCGAGTGGCAGAAGGACCAGAACGCGGCGAACATCACCTTCCTCCCCGACGGGAACGGCGAGTTCACGCGCCGGATGGGCATGCTGGTCGACAAGAGCGACCTCAACTTCGGCCCGCGCTCGTGGCGCTACTCGATGCTGGTGAAGGACGGCGTGATCCAGAAGATGTTCATCGAGCCCGAGAAGGAAGGCGACCCCTACGAGGTCTCCGACGCGGACACGATGCTGCAGTACGTCGCGCCCGGGATGCAGGCGCCCGAGCCGGCGCTCGTCTTCACGAAGCCCGGGTGCCCCTTCTGCGCCCGCGCGAGGCAGCTCCTGCGCGAGCACGGCGTGGCGTTCGAGGAGGTGACCCTCGGCGGCGCGATCACCAGCTCGGCCCTGCGCGCCGTCTCGGGCCGGAGCACGGCGCCCCAGGTGTTCATCGGCGGGCGCCTCGTCGGCGGCTCCGAGGACCTCGAGAAGTACCTCGCGGAGCGGCAGCGCAAGGCGGCGTAAGCCGGGGCCGCCCGCGGGCGACAGACCGGGAACGGACGGGACGGGAAAGGAGCGACGAACGATGATGAAGGTGGACGTGGCGGTGATCGGCGCCGGGACGGCGGGCCTCGCGGCCTACCGTGCCGCGCGCGCCGCGGGCGCGAGGACCGTCCTCGTCGAGGGCGGCGAGTACGGCACGACCTGCGCGCGCGTCGGCTGCATGCCGTCGAAGCTGCTGATCGCCGCGGCCGAGGCGGCGCACGCGGTGCATCGCGCGCGCGGCTTCGGCGTGCACGCCGGCGAGCCGCGGGTCGACGGCCGCGAGGTGATGGCGCGCGTGAAGCGCGAGCGCGACCGCTTCGTCGGCTTCGTGCTGGAGAGCGTCGAGGCGATTGCCGAGGCCGACCGCTTGCGCGGCCGCGCGCGCTTCGTCGCGCGCGACACGCTGGAGGTCGAGGGTGCCGGGCGCATCCACGCCAGGGCGATCGTCATCGCGACCGGCTCCCGGCCCGCGATCGCGCCGATCCTGCGGGACCTGGGCGACCGGCTCGTGGTGAACGACGACGTCTTCGAATGGGAAACGCTTCCCCGCTCGGTCGCGGTGTTCGGGCCGGGCGTGATCGGCCTCGAGATCGGGCAGGCGCTCGCGCGCCTCGGCGTGCGCGTGGTCGTGCTGGGCCGCGGCGGCCGCGTGGGCCCGCTCACCGATCCCTTCGTGCAGCGCGCCGCGGTAGCCGCCTTCGCCACCGAGCTCACGCTCGATCCCGACGCGCACGTGACGCGCGTCGGGCGGATCGGCGACGAAGTGGAGGTGGAGTACCGCGGCCCGGACGGCGCGCCCCGCGCCGAAAGGTTCGAATTCGTCCTCGCGGCGACGGGCCGCGTGCCGAACGTGGACGGGCTGGGCCTCGAGTCGCTCGGCCTCGAGCTCGACCGGCGCGGCGTGCCGTCGTTCGACCGCGCGACGATGCAGGTGCGCGGCGCTCCGATCTTCATCGCGGGCGACGCCGCGAACGACGCGCCGCTGCTGCACGAGGCCGCGGACGAGGGACGCATCGCCGGCGCCAACGCCGCGCGCCATCCCGCCGTCGCGCCCGGATCGCGGCGCGCGCCGCTCGCGATCGTCTTCACCGATCCCCAGATCGCGATCGTGGGCGGCGGCTTCGCCCGGCTCGCGGCGCACGAGATCGCGGCGGGCGAGGTCTCCTTCGAGGACCAGGGCCGCGCGCGCGTCATGCTGAAGAACCGCGGCAGCCTGCGCGTCTACGGCGATCCCGCGACCGGACGCTTCCTCGGCGCCGAGATGGCCGGGCCCGATGCCGAGCACATCGGCCACCTCCTCGCCTGGGCGCTGCAGGCGGGCATGACGGTCGGGCAGATGCTCGAGATGCCCTTCTACCATCCGGTGGTGGAGGAAGGGCTGCGCACGGCGCTGCGCGACCTCGATTCGCGCATGCGCGACGCACGCCGCGAGGAGGTCCATCTCCCCGCCCGCCACCCCGCGCCCGCCTGATCCGTTACGGCTGAAATCCGCGCTGCGCCCCGCTTGTGCGGCTTCGCACAGACGCCCGCCGCCGCGGCCCCGAAACTGCGCTCCATCAGTGACCAAGCCCCACCGGGCGCACACCGTGGAGACGCAGAACATGAATAACGTCCGCATCGAACGGATGCTGAGGGAGCTTCACGCGGGACCGCCCTTGCGGTTCCTCGAGGATCTCTTCGCGCTGCGCGAGATCGTCGCCCGCCTCGTCGCCGGCATCCAGCCGGCCGTCGAGGCGCGCAAGGGCCAGGAGCTCCGGACGCCCGCCATCGCCGGCCGCGCGGCCTCCTAGGCCCCGCCGCTCAGGC
>DATIVM010000306.1:0-4841 GCA_035465975.1 Usitatibacter sp. | reverse complement strand
GAGATCGCGCGGCTCATCGCACGCGAGACGGGCAACGCGTTGCGCACCCAGGCGCGTCCGGAAGCGGCCGGCGCGGCGGACCTCTTCCGCTACTTCGGCGGCGTCGCGAGCGAGCTCAAGGGCGAGACGGTGCCGCTGGGCGAGGGCGTCCTCAGCTATACGCGGCGCGAGCCGATCGGGGTCGTGGGCGCCATCATTCCCTGGAACGCGCCCGTGGTGCTCGGTGCGATGAAGATCGCGATGTCGCTCGCGGCGGGCAACACCGTGGTGCTCAAGGCCGCCGAGGATGCGCCGCTCGCGGTGCTCGCCATGGCCGAGCTCTGCGCCGAGGTCCTGCCGCAGGGCGTGCTCAACGTGCTCACCGGTCATGGCGAGGAATGCGGCGGGCCGTTGCTGCGCCATCCCATGGTCCGCAAGATCTCCTTCACCGGCTCCACCGAGGTGGGAAGGATCGCGATGCACGCGGCCGCCGAGCGCATCCTGCCGGTATCGCTGGAGCTGGGCGGAAAGAGCCCGTGCATCGTCTTCCCGGACGCCAACGAGGATCGCACCGTCGAGGGCGTCGTGAGCGCCATGCGCTTCACGCGCCAGGGCCAGTCGTGCACCGCGGGCTCGCGCCTGCTGCTGCATCGCTCCATCCACGATGACTTCCTCGCGCGCCTCGCGCAGAAGCTGAAGGCCCTGAAGATCGGCGATCCGCTCGACGAGGCGACCGACATGGGCACGATCATCAACGCGAAGCAGTTCGAGCGTGTCCGCGGCTACATCGAGGACGGCCTCTCGCAGAAGGAGGGCCGGCTGGTCCTCGGCGGCCTGCCTCCGAGCGAAGGCCCGCTCGCGCAGGGCTGGTTCGTCGAGCCCACGGTCTTCGCGAACGCGCGCAACGAATGGCGCATCGCGCGCGAGGAGATCTTCGGTCCCGTGCTCGTGGCGATCCCCTGGGAGGACGAGGAGGAAGCGGTGCGCATGGCGAACGACAGCCACTACGGCCTCGCCGCGTTCGTCTTCACGCACGACATCGGCAAGGCGTTGCGCACCGCGCACGCGATCGAGTCGGGATGGGTGCAGGTGAACCAGGGCCTCGGCCAGGTGCCCGGCCAGTCCTACGGCGGCGTCAAGCAGAGCGGCATCGGGCGCGAGTTCTCGCTCGAGGGGATGATCGACGGCTTCACGCAGAGGAAGAGCGTGACGGTGAACCTCTCGTACTGAGGCGGGGCCCTCGCGCGATTCCTCGCCGTGCGCCGACAAGAGAACGCCCGCTAGCGCGGGCGTTTTCGTTCAGGCGCTGGCTGGAAGCGATCACCTCAGCGGGCCGCGCCCGGCCCTCGCGCCGCCGTGCGCGGCCGCGCCGCTGCCGGTCGTCACGCCGGACTGCATGGCGGCCCCGGCGCCCGCGCCGGTTCCGGGACCCGTCGAGAGAGTCCCGCCCATGCCCGCGCCGGAGCGCGCCGAAGGCACCGCGGGTGTGGCGGGCACCGCGGGGGTCGCGGGCGTTCCGGTACCGGGCGAGGGAACCGCCGGCGTCGCCGGAATCGCCGGCGTCGCCGCGTTGGGATTGCGGTCGTTCATCGTCGGGGCTCCGGTCGGAGTGGTGATCGAGGAGCCCGATGCATTCGTGCCCGTCGTGATCGTCGTGCCGGTCTGCGCCATCGCCGCGGTGCCCACCGCGAGCAGCGACGACATCATCAGGGTCGAAAGTCTCGTCATGGCAAGTTCCTTTGCAAGCGTTGAGAGAAAACGGCGGCCGAAGCCGCCGACGCTTTCCTTGCATCCTCCGTGCCATGCGCCGACCCGTCCTATCGCGGCTCGCCGCGGCCCGCTCGTCTCCGATCGAAGACGTCCGCGCCGCTCGTCGGAACACCCTACGCGCGGCGTCAGCGCCGCTTCAGCTTGCGGATCGGACGAGGCGGCGCCCTCTCACCACGCGGCGGGATCGACCCGGTAGAGGTCGCGCAGCTCGCCGTAGAGCGCGGGATGGATCGCCGCCATCTCGCGCGGGCGCTCGAAGAACACCTCGGAGGCGACCGCGAAGAATTCGGCGGGGCTGGTGGCGCCGTAGACGTGCAGCAGCGAGGGCTCGCCCGCGGCCGCTTCGTAGCGCAGCCGCGCGTATTCCCCATGCATCACGCGCGACCAGCGCGGGTAGCGGTCGCGGCGGCCCAGCCACGGCGCGCCGTTCGCATATCCCTTCCATTGGTCCAGCTGGTGCGCGAACTCGTGGATCACGACGTTCTGGCCGTCGTCCGGATCGGCGGCGCCCGCGAGCGCGTCTTCCCAAGAGATCACCACCTGCCCGTGCGACCACGATTCGCCGGAGCGCGCGGTGCGCTGCTCCTGCATGAGCCCGGGGAGCGCCGCGGGCTGCACGCGCTCCACCACGAACGCGCCGGGATAGACCAGGATGTCGCTCACTTTCGGGAAGTAGTCGCCGCGGCGATTGAGGAGCAGCAGGCAGGCCTGCGCGGCGACGACGACGCGCACCTCGTCGGTGACCGCGAACCCCGCGCAGCCGATGAACTGCTTCTCGGCGACGAACACCTGGATGTGGCCCTCGAGCTGCCGGCGCAGCTCCGGCGGAAGCCGGTGCATGGAGGGCACGCGCCGCTCGAGGATCGCGCGCCATCCTTCCGGGAGCGGGCGGTTGCGCAGCCGCTCGCGGCGGCGCTCGACGAGGAAGGGCTCCCCCACCACCCAGGCCACGAAGAGCGCGACGAGTCCTGCGGCGAGGAGGAGGGCCATGGCCGGCACATGGGTGCGGGGGCGGGGCGTTTCAAGGAGGGCCCCGCGTTCGGGCGATAATCCGCACGCCATGGACGATCTCGTCTTCCTTCCCGCCCGCAGGCTCGCGCGGATGCTGCGCGCGCGATCGGTCTGCGCCGTCGAGCTCGTGAAGGCGTTCGTCGCGCAGGTCGAGCGCGTGAATCCGAAGGTGAACGCGATCGTCACATACCTTCCGGAGCAGGCCATCGCCGAGGCGAAGCGCGCGGCGCCGCGGTCGCGGTCGCGCGCGCGATGGCGCTGCGCTCGGACATCTACCGGCGCATGCGCGAGTTCATGGGGCGCCACGAGTTCCTCTGCCTGCCGGTGAACCAGGTGCCGCCGTTCCCGCTGTCGCAGCAGTACGTGGGCACGATCGGCGCGGTGAAGCTCGCGAGCTACATCGACTGGCTGAAGACGGCGTACTACGTCGCGGTCACGAGCCATCCCGCGATCTCGGTTCCCGCCGGCTTCACGGACGACGACCCGCCGCTCCCCGTGGGGCTGCAGATCGTCGGCCGCTATCGCGACGACTTCGGCGTCTTGCAGATCGCGCGCGCGTTCGAGCAGGCCGCGGGGGCCGCGCGAAGGCGGCCGCCGGTGGCCTGAGGCTCACGCCGCCATCGCTTCCTTCGCGCAAACCGATTCGGCGAGCGCGCGCAGCAATGCCGCGCCGTCGCCCCGCCAGGCGCTCCCGTGCATGCACGCGAGGGTGCCCGGTCGCTCGGCGGCGAGCCGCGCGAGGAGCGCGGCGGTGGCCGGGCAATGGGTGTAGTAATCCATCCGCTTCCGGAACGCCTCGCTCGGGCCGAGGACATCGCCCTCGGTGATGGGGGTCTCCCCGGCACCACCCTGGGTGAGGAGGTCGCCGCACAAAAGCGTTCCGGTGGTGGTGTCCATGAGGAGGCCGGACTCCCAGCCGTGAGGCAGATGCGGCGTATCGATCCAGCGCAGCTCGTGGCGGCCGAGGCGGATCGTCTCGCCGTCGGCGAGGGCGCGCGCGGGACGGTCGGACACGTCGTTGATCGACACCATGGCGGCCACGCGGCTGCAAAGCGGCACGGCCTGCGGCGCGGCGGCGAGGAGCTCGTTCATCGCGCCGCACTCGTCGGCCTCGAAGTGCGAGAGGCCGACGTAGCGCAGCTTCGCGATCGGCATCAGGCGCGAGATCGCCTCGCTCACCAGGGGGAACATCCGCCGCAGGCCGGTGTGGAAGAGCAGCGGCTCCTCGTCGAGCAGCAGATACTGGTTGAAGTTGAATGGGCCGCCGCCCGCGCCGTCGACGGGCGTGTTGATGCGATAGATGCCGGCCGCGATCTCGTGGACGTTGGTGCCGTATTGCGCGTTGGTGATCATGGGAACCTCCGGGTGGGATGAGGCGGCCGCGGCGCATGGAGGGGCCGCTCCTCATTTATACATCGTCGCGCGGGGCCATGGTGCCTCGGCCCGAGGGTTCCCTTGAAGCCGCCTAGTGCGCGCCGGTCGCCTCCGCGCTTCCGCGCCCGCCGTGCACCGGGCGCGTGAGCCACACCACCGCGATCAACGCGAGGAAGAGGATCGCAGAACCGTAGAAGACGTCGTCCGCGGAGAGCAGCGACGCCTGCTGGTTGATCATGTGGTTGAGCAGCCCGAGGCTCTGCTCCTGCGACATGCCGTTCGCCTGCATCGCCGAAAGCGCCTGCGTCGCCGTCGGGTCGTACGCCGTGATGCGCTCGGCGAGCTGCGCGTGGTGCAGCGTGGCGCGGTGGTCCCAGAGCGTCGTCGAGATCGAGGTTCCGAACGAGCCCAGCGTGATGCGCACGAAGTTGGAAAGCCCGCTCGCGGCGGGGATCTGCTGCGGCTTCAGTCCCGCGAGCGAGATCGTCACCAGCGGGATGAAGAAGCACGCGACCCCCGCGCCCTGCACCAGCGTCGGCACGAGGATCGTCCAGAAGTCCGCCTCGGTGTTGAAGCCCGAGCGCATGAACATCACGATGCCGAAGACCGCGAAGGCGATGCTCGCGAGGATGCGCGGATCGAAGCGATGGATGTTCCGGCCCACGATCGGCGTCACCAGGATCGCGAGCACGCCCACGGGAGCCAGC
>DATIVM010000305.1:0-10064 GCA_035465975.1 Usitatibacter sp. | reverse complement strand
GAGCGCGGAGGAGCTGCAGGAAGCGCCCGACGTGGGGCCCGTGGTCGCCGAGTCCATCGCGAGCTTCATGAACGAGCGCCACAACCGCGAGGGGATCGAGCAGCTGCGCGCGGTCGGCGTGCGCTGGCCCGAGGGGGAGCCGGCGCGCGCGGCGCGCTCCGGCCCCTTCGCGGGTAAGATTGTCGTCCTGACCGGGACGCTCGGCTCCATGACGCGCGACGAGGCGAAGGAGCGCATCGAGGCGGCGGGCGGCAAGGTCACCGGCTCGGTCTCGAAGAAGACGGATTTCGTGGTCGCCGGCGCCGAGGCCGGCTCCAAGCTCGACCGGGCGCAGGAACTCGGCGTACGCGTGCTGGACGAAGAAGAGTTCATCAAACTGCTCGGCGCATAGCCGGTCCCGGATCCATGCAAAAAATAACCAAGGCCGTGTTCCCCGTCGCAGGGCTCGGCACCCGCTTCCTCCCGGTCACCAAGGCCTCTCCCAAGGAGATGCTGCCGATCGTCGACAAGCCCCTCATCCAGTACGCGGTGGAGGAGGCGGTCGCGGCCGGCATCACGGAGCTCATCTTCATCACCGGGCGCGGCAAGCGCGCCATCGAGGACCACTTCGACAAGGCCTACGAGCTGGAGGCGGAGCTGCAGGCCCACGGCAAGAACAAGCTCCTGAAGGAGGTGCGCGGGCTGCTGCCGGAGGGCGTGAGCTGCACGTACATCCGCCAGTCCGAGGCGCTCGGCCTGGGCCACGCGGTGCTGCGGGCGCGCCACCTGGTGGGCGACCAGCCCTTCGCGGTGATCCTCGCCGACGACCTCATCGACGCGCCGCTTCCCGTGATGCGGCAGATGGCGCAGGCGCACGCGCGCCACGGCGGCAGCATCATCGCCGTGCAGAACGTGGCGCGCGAGGAGACCGCCTCCTACGGCATCGTGTCGGTGGACCGCATCGGCCCCTCGATCTCGCGCGTGACGGCGATCGTCGAGAAGCCCAAGCCCGAGGAGGCGCCCTCGACGCTCGGCGTCGTGGGCCGCTACATCCTCTCGCCGCGCATCTTCCACTTCCTCGAGAACCTGCGCCCGGGCGCGGGACGCGAGATCCAGCTCACCGACGCGATCGGGCGGCTGCTGCGCGAGGAGCCGGTGTTCGCCTACGAGTTCGACGGGCGGCGCTACGATTGCGGCTCCAAGCTCGGCTACCTGGAGGCCACGGTGAACTACGCGCTCAAGCACCCCGAGGTCGCCAACGGATTCCGCACGTTCCTCCACGAGACCGTGGGGAGCGCGGCGAGCGCGAAGCGCACGTGAACCGGCGCGATGCGCAGCGCCTGCTCGACCAGGCGGACCTGCTGTGCACCGCGGAGGAGGTGGAACGGGCGGTCGCGCGCATGGCGGGCGAGATCTCGGGCCGCCTGAAGGACGAGTTTCCCGTGGTGCTCTCGGTGATGGGCGGCGCGGCGGTCTTCACCGGCCGGCTCCTGCCGCTCCTCGCCTTCCCGCTCGAGTTCGGCGCGATCGAGGTGACGCGCTACAACAACGACACCCAGGGCCGCGACATCACCTGGCGCCTGCCCCCGCGCGACAACGTCCGCGACCGCACCGTGCTCGTGGTCGACGACATCCTCGACGAGGGCGTGACGCTCGCCGCGATCCGCGCGAAGCTCGAGGAGATGGGCGCGCGCAAGGTCTACGCCGCGGTCTTCGCCGACAAGGACATCGGCCGCGAGAAGCCCGCGCACGCGGACTTCGTCGGCGTCACCGTGCCCAACCGCTACGTCTTCGGCTTCGGCATGGACGCCTACGGCCTGTGGCGCAACCTCCCCGCCATCTATGCTTTGAAGGACTAAGGCATTGAAAGCGCCGATGAACGCCGATCCAACGCCGATGACCGCCGACAGGACGAGAGAGGTTTCCGTGCCCACGCATCCGGTTGCCTCGGTTTTCGCACGATTCGCCTCATGTCCATCGGCGGATATCGGCGTTGGATCGGCGGACGTCGGCGCTTCCGAAGCCTTTCGCTCGCATCACTCCCCATCGCCAGCATGATCGCCATCATCGGAGGCAGCGGCCTCACGCGCCTCGCCAACCTCGAGATCACCCACCGCCAGATCGTGCGCACGCCGTACGGCGAGCCCTCGGGCCCGCTCACGTTCGGCCGCATCGCGCAGGCCGAGGCCATATTCCTCGCCCGGCACGGCTACGCCCACACGCTCTCGCCCCACGAGGTCAACTACCGCGCCAACCTCTGGTCGCTGCAGGCGAAGGGAGTGACCAACGTGATCGCGGTGTGCACCGTGGGCGGGATCGCGCCGCATCTCACCGCCGGGAGCATCGCCGTCCCGGACCAGATCATCGATTACACTTGGGGCCGCCCATCCACCTACTTCGAGGGCGCCGAGCAGCCGGTGACGCACATCGATTTCACGTACCCCTACACTCAGGAGCTGCGCACGGCGGCGATCGAGGCGGCCCGCGACGTGGACATCCCGGTGTTCGACGGCGGCACCTACGCCGCGGTGCAGGGCCCGCGCCTGGAGACCAAGGCCGAGATCGACCGCCTCGAGCGCGACGGTGCCACCATGGTGGGGATGACCGGCATGCCGGAAGCGGCGCTCGCGCGCGAGCTGGGGCTCGGCTACGCGGCGCTCGCCGTCGTGGTGAACGCCGCCGCCGGACGCGGCGCGAGCGCGCGGGCGGTCCCGCTCGCCGACATCGGGCCGGTGATCGAGGAGACCATGGCGAAGGTGAGGATGATCGTCGCGAAGATGGTGGAGCGCCATGGCCGTTCGTGAGGTGCTGCGCATGGGCCACCCGGTGCTGCGCGAGCGCGCGAAGCCGGTGGAGGAGCTCGGCACGCCGGAGCTCCTCGCGCTCGTGCGGGACATGAAGGACACGATGGCGGCGAAGAACGGCGCGGGGCTCGCCGCCCCGCAGATCGGCGTCGGCCGGCGCGTGGTCATCTTCGGCGTCACCCAGAACCCGCGCTACCCGGATGCCGAGGAAGTGCCGTTCACCGTGCTCGTGAACCCGAAGATCGTGCTCCTCACCCGCGAGGTGGAGGAGGGCTGGGAAGGCTGCCTCTCGGTGCCGGGCATGCGCGGCCTCGTCCCGCGCTACACGAAGCTGCGCTACTCCGGCTTCGACGAGCGCGGCAACCCGGTCGAGCGCGAGGCGGAGGGCTTCCACGCCCGCGTGGTGCAGCACGAGTGCGACCACCTGGATGGCATCCTTTACCCGCAGCGCATGACGGACATGAGCCGGTTCGGCTTCATCGAGGAGCTGTTTCCGGGGGAGGAACTGATCGATGAGTGAAGCTTCGGCCGCGCCGGCCGGCCCCTCGACCGGCACCACGAACATCCTCTACCTGCTGCACCTGCTCGCGCCGTTCACGGCGTGGCTGCTCGCGGTCGCGGCGATCATCGTCGGCATGGCCACGCGCGACTCGGTGCGCGGCACCTGGCTCGACTCCCACTACTCGTGGCTCTCGCGCACCTTCTGGTGGGGGATCCTCTGGGTGGCGATCTGCGCGATCCTCACCGCGGTCCTCTTCATCTCGCTGATCGGGATCCTCGTCTGGTGGTTGCCCTGGGCGATCCTCTTCGTCTGGTACCTCTACCGCGTGATCCGCGGCTGGATCCTGCTCTCCGACCGCAAGCCCGCGCCCTAGGAGACCGCCGCCTCGCGCAGCTCCGCCGCGATCGCCTCGCGCTTCGCCGGCTCCTCGAGCCCGGGCCCGTTCACCACGAACGTGTCCTCGGCGCGCAGCCCCAGCGTGGTGACGCGCGCGTCGACGAGGTTGAGCTCGTGCAGCAGCAGGACGCGCGCGATGGTCGAGAGCAGCCCCGGGCGGTCGGCGCAGCTCACCGAGACCACCCAGCGGCCCGGGCGGCGATCCGGCGCCATCTCGACGCGCGGCTCGATCGGGAAGTGCTTCACCCAGCGCGAGACGCGGCCGGTCGGCGCGGCCTCGAGCGGCGTTCCCGGGACCAGGCGCTGCGCGAGCTCGGACTCCACCTTCTGGATGAGCTCGCGGTAGTGCTCGCCCCCGCGCCTCACCGTGAGCACCTGGAAGCTGTCGAGCGCGAAGCCGTGCTGGGTGGTATAGATCTTCGCCGACGCGACGTCGAACTGCATGCGCTCGAAGAATCCCGTGATGCGCGCGAAGAGCCCGGGCTGGTCGGGCGCGTAGACGAGCACCTGCAGCCCCTCGCCCACCGGCGAGAGGCGCGCGCGCACGATCGGCTTGTCGGGGGTGACGCGCGACCATAGCGTGCGCGTGTGCCAGCCGATCTCGGTCGCCTCGAAGCGCTGGAAGTAGTTGTCGTCGAGGTGGGCCCAGAGCGCCTCCTCCCGGCCCGGCTGCGGCACGTACTGGCGGAAGATGCGCAGCGCCTCCTCCTTCTTCGCCGCGATCCACGAGGCCGCGTAGCCGGTCTCGCCGCGCAGCACGCGCCGCGTGAGGAGGAAGAGGTCCTCGAGGAGCTTGCCCTTCCACGCGTTCCACACCACGGGGCTCGTGCCGCGGATGTCGGCGACGGTGAGGATGTAGAGCGCGGCGAGGGCGCGCTCGTCGCCCACCCGCGTGGCGAAGCCCGAGATCACGTCCGGGTCGCTCAGGTCCTGCTTCTGCGCCGTGGCGGACATGGCGAGGTGGTGCTCGACGAGCCAGCCGACGAGCTCCGCGTCGGACTTCGCCATGCCGTGGGCGCGGCAGAAGCGCAGCGCGTCCTGGGCGCCGAGGTGCGAATGGTCTCCCCCGCGCCCCTTGGCGATGTCGTGGAAGAGGGCGGCGAGGTAGAGCACCTCGACCGGCTCGAACTCCTGCGTGAGCTGCGAGGCGAACGGGAACTCGTGGTCGAAGCGTGGAATGCGCAGCCGCCGCAGGTTCCGGATCACCATCAGGATGTGCTCGTCCACGGTGTAGACGTGGAAGAGGTCGTGCTGCATCTGGCCCACGATGCGACCGAAGGCGGGCAGGTAGCGCCCGAGCACGCCGTAGCGGCTCATGCGCCGCAGGGTCCACGTGAGCCGATCGCCGCGCATGATGCGCATGAAGCGCCGGCGGTTCTCCCGGTTCTCGCGGAAGCCGCGGCTCACCAGGGGCAGCGCGCGGGAGAGCGAGCGCAGCGCCGTGGGCCCGAGCCCCACGATCCCGCGGTTCTCCTGCAGGCGGATGAACGCCTCGAGGATCATGTGCGGGCGCTTCTCGAACAGGCGCTCGTCGCGCGGCTCGAGCGTCAGGTTGTCGACGACGAAGTCCTCGTCGAGCTTGCGCACCTTGCGTTCGGAGTCGGGCGTGATGCGCGCGAAGAGGTTGGAGAGCAGGATCTGGTTGAAGCGCCAGATCGCCTTGGCCGCGAGGTAGTAGCGGCGCATCAGCAGGTCCGACGGCGCCATGCCGGCGCGGCCGCGCAGCCGCAGCTGGCGCGCGATCTCGATCTGGTGGTCGAACACCAGCCGGTCCTCGCGCCGCCCGGCGAGGTAGTGCAGGCGGATGCGCAGGTCCTGCAGCACGCGCTCGTTGGCGGCGATCGCCGCGGCCTCGCGGCGCGTGATCACCTCCTGGTCGGCGAGCGCCTCCCACGAGGTGCCGAGGCCCGCCGCGCGCGAGAGCCAGAGCACCATCTGCAGGTCGCGCAGTCCCCCGGGGCTCTCCTTGATGTTGGGCTCCAGGTTGTAGGCCGCCTCCTGGAAGCGATCGTGGCGCGCCTTCTGCTCGCGGAACTTGGCCTCGAAGAACTCGCGCACGTTGCGGCGCTCGCGCAGCCGCGACTCGAGCGCCTCGAGCAGGCGCGGGTCGCCGGCCACGAGGCGGGCCTCGAGGAGGCTCGTGTCGACGCTCACGTCCTTCGCGGCTTCCTCGACGCATTCCGAGACCGTGCGCACGCTGTGCCCCGGCTCGAGCCCCGTATCCCAGAGCGAGCCGATGAAGCGCTCCACGGAAGCGTCCGCCTGGCGGCCGTCGCGCAGCAGCACGAGCACGTCCACGTCCGAGTGGGGAAAGAGGGCGCCGCGGCCGTAGCCTCCGACGCCGACCAGGGCGAGCGACGGGTGGGAGACGTGCCCGGCCCACAGCCCCTGCAGGAGCTCGTCCACGACGGCGGCGTGGGCGGCGAGCGTGCGTGCGGGATCCGGGTGCCGCAGGTACTGCGCCTTGAGCGCCTCGCGGCGGGCGCGCAGCCACGCGCGCGGCGCGGGCGCCGCCTGCGCGGCGGGCGCGACGAGGCTTTCGTTCATTCGGGCATAAAAAACGGGGTCAGATTACTTTTCCGGATCCGGAGCGGAAAAGTAATCTGACCCCATTTTTTTCGTTTCAGGCGGGGTGCTGCTCGCGCCGCGGGATGAACGAGGGCGGCGCCGGCATTCCCCGGGACACCGTGAGGATCTCGTGGCCTTCCTCGGTCACGAGCACCGTGTGCTCCCACTGCGCCGAGAGCGAATGGTCGGCGGTGACGATGGTCCAGCCGTCGGCGAGCTGGCGGATGTCGCGCTTGCCGGCGTTGATCATCGGCTCGACGGTGAAGGTCATGCCGGGGACGAGCTCGGGCCCGTGGCCCGGGCGGCCGTAGTGCAGGATCTGCGGCTCCTCGTGGAAGCGCTTGCCGATGCCGTGACCGCAGAACTCGCGCACCACGCTGTAGCCGTGGCTCTCGGCGTGCCGCTGCACCGCGTGGCCGATGTCGCCGAGCGTCGCCCCGGGCCGCACCGCCGCGATGCCCTTCCACATCGCCTCGTAGGTCACCTCGCACAGGCGCTTCGCCTGCACCGAGGGCTCGCCCGCGTAGAACATGCGGCTCGTGTCGCCGTGCCAGCCGTCCTTGATGACGGTGACGTCGATGTTCACGATGTCGCCGTGGCGCAGCACCTTGTCGCCGGGCACGCCGTGGCAGACCTGGTGGTTCACCGAGGTGCAGACCGACTTGGGATAGGGCCGGTGCCCGGGCGGCGCGTAATTCAGGGGCGCGGGAACGGTGTGCTGCACCTCGACCATGTACTCGTGGCAGAGCTTGTCGAGGTAGCCGGTCGTGACCCCGGGCTTCACGTAGGGCGCGATGTAGTCGAGGACCTCGGCGGCGAGGCGTCCCGCCACCCGCATGCCCTCGATGTCCTCCGGCGTCTTCACGTGCGCGCCCGTGACCCGTGTGCGGCCTTCCATCATCATCATCCGTCGATTATACCGTTAGGCGGCGGGCGGCCGCGCGGGTTCCGGGCCACCCCGGAGACGGGGGAAACGTTTGATCGGGCGGGCCTTTTCGCGCTATAATCGCTTGTTCAGTTTCGCGGTAAATCCACACCCCGCCCACGGCTAAGGTGCTGGCGCTCGCTCCCCGGAGCGGCGACGGTTCGGCTCGCGGGGGAGGCCCAACCTTAACCACAGGAGTTTCGAGATGTCCGTCACCATGCGCCAGATGCTGGAGGCCGGCGTGCACTTCGGCCACCAGACGCGCTACTGGAACCCCAAGATGGCTCCGTTCATCTTCGGGTCGCGCAACAAGATCCACATCATCAACCTCGAGAAGTCGCTTCCGATGTACCAGGAAGCGCTCAAGTTCGTGCGCCAGCTCACCGCCAACAAGGGGCAGATCCTCTTCGTCGGCACCAAGCGCCAGGCGCGCGAGATCGTGAAGGAAGAGGCCCAGCGCGCCGGCGCCCCGTACGTCGACTACCGCTGGCTGGGCGGCATGCTCACGAACTTCAAGACCGTGAAGGGCTCGATCAAGCGCCTGAAGGACATGGACCAGATGGCCGCCGACGGCACGCTCGAGAAGCTCTCCAAGAAGGAACAGCTGCATTTCAACCGCGAGCGCGAGAAGCTCGAGCGCTCGCTGGGCGGCATCAAGGACATGGGCGGCATCCCGGACGCGCTCTTCGTGATCGACGTGGGCTTCCACAAGATCGCGGTCACCGAGGCGAAGACGCTCGGCATCCCGATCGTCGGCGTGGTGGACACCAACAACTCGCTGGATGGCATCGACTACGTGATCCCCGGCAACGACGACTCGACGCGCGCGATCCGGCTCTACGCCCGCGGCGTGGCGGACGCGATCCTCGAGGGCCGCAGCCAGGTCATCACCGAGATGGTGGCGCAGCCGAGCGAGGAGTTCGTCGAGGTCGAGGACGCCGAGAAGCAGTAACGGACGCTGGGCCCGGCACGCAAAAAGGGGCGCTTCAAGCCCCTTTTTCGTACGTTCAATCCGTCGTTCCCGTGAAGGCGGGAATCCACAGTGGGCCCCCGCCTGCGCGGGGGCGACGAGCCAGGAGAAGGTAATGGCGGAAATCACCGCAGGCATGGTCAAGGAACTGCGCGAGCTCACCGGGCTCGGCATGATGGAATGCAAGAAGGCGCTCGAGGAAGCGGGCGGCGACATGAAGAAGGCCGAGGAGCTGCTGCGCATCAAGAGCGGCGCGAAGGCCTCCAAGGCGGCCTCGCGCGTCGCGGCCGAGGGCGCGATCGGCGCCTACCTCTCGCCCGACGCGAAGCTCGCCGCGATGGTCGAGGTGAACTGCGAGACCGACTTCGTCGCGAAGAACCCCGAATTCGCCTCGTTCGTGAAGAGCCTCGCCGAGCTGGTGGCGAAGGAAGACCCCCGCGACGTCGCGGCGCTCTCCGAGAAGAAGCTCGGCGCCGAGACGGTGGAAAGCGCGCGCCAGAAGCTGGTGCAGAAGATCGGCGAGAACATCGCCGTGCGCCGCTTCGAGCGCATCCAGACCGCCGCGAAGCTCGCCCAGTACATCCACGGCGTGAAGATCGGCGTGACGGTCGAGTACGAGGGCGACGACGCGGTGGCGAAGGACGTCGCCATGCACATCGCGTTCGCGAAGCCGCGCTACCTCTCGAAGGACCAGTTCCCGCAGGAGGACCTCGCCTCGGAGCGCAAGATCCTCGAAGCCCGCGCGAAGGAATCCGGCAAGCCCGCGGAGATCGCCGCGAAGATGGTCGAGGGCGGCCTCAACAAGTTCCTCGCGGAGAACACGCTGCTTGGCCAGCCGTTCGTGAAGGACGACAAGCAGACGGTCGAGAAGATGCTCGCCGCGAAGAAGACCCGGGTGCCCTCGTACCGCTTCCTCGTGGTGGGCGAGGGCATCGAAAAGAAAAGCAGCGACTTCTCCTCCGAGGTCGCCGCGATGACCCGCAACGCCGCGTGAGGAAAGCGTGAGCGCCGAGACCGGAACGGCACCGACGACCGAGCCCAACCCGCCGGCGACTCCCGCCTATACGCGCATCCTCCTCAAGCTCTCGGGGGAGGCGCTGATGGGCAACGACTCGTTCGGCATCAACCGCGACACCGTCGACCGGATCGTGGGCGAGGTGAAGGAGGTCTCCGACCTCGGCGTGCAGGTGGGCGTCGTGATCGGCGGCGGCAACATCTTCCGCGGCGTCTCCCAGGGTGCGGCGGGGATGGACCGCGCGACGGCCGACTACATGGGCATGCTCGCGACCGTCATCAACGCGCTCGCGCTGCAGGACGCCATGAACCGCGCGGGGCTGGTCGCCCGCGTGCAGTCGGCGCTCAACATCGAGCCGGTCTGCGAGCCCTACATCCGCGGGAAGGCGATCCGCTACCTCGAGGAGGGGAAGATCGTGATCTTCGCCGCGGGCACCGGGAACCCGTTCTTCACGACGGACACCGCCGCGGCGCTCCGGGGGCGCGAGGTGGAGGCGCAGATCGTCCTCAAGGCGACCAAGGTGGACGGCGTCTACACGGCCGACCCGATGAAGGACAAGACGGCGACGCGCTACCAGAAGCTCACCTTCGACGAGGCGTTCGTGAAGAACCTGAAGGTGATGGACGCGACCGCGCTCGCCCTGTGCCGCGACCAGAAGCTGCCGATCAACGTGTTCAGCATCTTCAAAGTGGGAGCACTTAAGCGAGTCGTGATGGGCGAGGACGAGGGCACCTTGGTGCATAACTGATGTGCGAGCGTAGCAGGTAGATAATTGCCATCGGGAACCGTGTTGGAGCGGACGCACGCACGTACCCGACAAATTGCCCGGCGTGGGCGCCGCTCAACACGATCGGGCAGGAGTCTCTTCAGATGAACATCGCCGACATCAAGAAGCAAGCGACCGA
>DATIVM010000304.1:0-5655 GCA_035465975.1 Usitatibacter sp. | reverse complement strand
CTGCGCGGCCTCACGATGATGGTGCGCGAGCCCGACACCGAGATGGTGGCGCGCCTCGCGATCCTGCAGCGCGACTTCCCCGGCACGCGCCTGCGCGCCGTCGCCTGCCCGGCCCCGGACGCGAAGGCCGCGCAATAGATGGCGGCCGCGCTGCGCCTGCTCGCCGCGATCGCGCTGGCCGCCCTCTGCGGCTGCTCGTACCTCGACCCGTACAACATCCTCGGCCGCAACGGCATCGAGGCCCCCGCGATCCCCGATGCGTACGTGCCGCAGCCGCACGGGCCCCTCGGCCGCGCGGGGCGGGAGCGCGCCTTCGACTTCGTGTGGAGCACCATCGAGAAGCGCTACCACGATCGCTCGTACAACGGCGTCGACTGGAAGGCGGTGGGCGAGCGCTACCGCCCGCTCGCGCTCGGCGCCGCCGACGACGCGGCGTTCTGGGACGTGCTCGACCGCATGACCGGGGAGCTGCGCGATTCGCACACGCGCGTGGAGTCGCCGCGCGACGTGGAGCTGCGCCGCAGCAACCAGGCGATCACGCTCGGCTTCGCGCTCCTGCCCGTCGAGGGGAGGCTCGCCGTGGCGACGGTCGACCCGAAATCCGACGCGTGGTGGGCAGGGGTGAGGCCCGGGATGACGGTCGCCGAGATCGACGGCCGGCCCGCGGCGCAGGTGTACGCGGAGCTCCTCGCGCACGCGCGCCAGGCCTCCACCGATCGCGCGCGGCACTTCGCCGCGATGCGCCGGCTCGTCGTGGGCCCCGAGGGATCGAAGGTGGCGTTCACCTTCGAGCGCGCCGACGGCACGCGCCTGCGCGCATCGCTCGCCCGGCACCGGGTCGATCGCCCCCACGTCGAGATGCACCGCCTCCTCCCCTCGGGCTTCGGCTACATCCGCTTCTCGGAGTGGTCGATCGGGCTCACGCTGCGCGCGCTGGCGGGGCTCGACGCGCTGCGCTCGGCGCCCGGGATCATCATCGACCTGCGCGGCAATCCGGGCGGCTCCGTGTACGCCGTGAACATGATGCTCGAGCGTTTCTTCGCGAAGCGCACCGAGCTCGGGCGGACCACGACGCGCAGCGGCCGGCCCGTCTCGATGCTCCTCGGCACCGTGGACATCATCAAGCTGCATCGCGAGGTGCCCGGCAGTCCCGACGCCTACCGCGGCCCCGTCGCGATCCTCGTGGACGCCGGGAGCGCGAGCGGGAGCGAGCTCTTCGCCGGATCGATGCAGGCGGCCGGGCGCGCGATCGTCGTGGGCCAGCCGAGCTGCGGCTGCCTGCTCGGCTTCCTCGGCTACGCGCGCGTTCCGGGCGGCGCCGAGCTCGCCTACAGCGAGGTCGGCTTCGTGCTCTCCAACGGCCGCCACATCGAAGGCCAAGGCGTGATCCCCGACGCCGGGGTTGCGCTCACGCTCGACGACCTGCGCCTCTTCCGCGACCGCACGCTCGAGGAAGCCGAGGCGCGCCTCGCGCGGCTCGCGCCGCGGAAGCCGTGAAGGAGCCCGCCTCCGCGCTGAACCCCGGCGTCGCGCGCCGCGAGGTCTGGGCCTGGGCGATGTACGACTTCGCCAACTCGGGCTACACCACGGTGGTTCTCACCGCCGTCTTCAACGCGTATTTCGTGTCGGTCGTGGCGCGCAACGCCGAGTGGGCGACCTTCGCCTGGACCGCGGCGCTTTCCGTCTCCTACCTCGGCGTGATCGTGCTCGGGCCGCTGCTCGGCGCATGGTCCGACGCCCACGCCGCGAAGAAGCCGCTGCTCGCCGGCGCGACCCTCGTCTGCATCGCGGGGACCGTGGCGCTCGCCCTGAGCGGCCCGGGCACCGTCGCGTGGGCGGTGGGCGCCATCGTGGTCTCGAACGTCGCGTACTCGATGGGCGAGAACCTCTGCGCCGCGTTCCTGCCCGAGATCGCGCGGCCCGAGGCGCTCGGGAAGGTGTCGGGCTGGGGCTGGAGCCTCGGCTATTTCGGCGGCATCCTCGCCCTCGCGCTGTCGCTCGCGTGGGTGACGAGCGCGCCCGCGCGCGGCTCGACCTCCGCCGAGGCGGTTCCCGGCACGATGATCATCACCGCCGCGATCTACGGCCTCGCCGCGCTCCCCACGTTCCTCTTCCTGCGCGAGCGCGCGGTGCCGGCCGCGGTGCCCGGCGCGCGCGCCGCCGTCGCGCGGCTGCTGCAGACCGCGCACGCCGCGCGCACCTACAAGGACCTGCTGCTGGTCTTCGCGTGCGGCACGCTGTACCAGGCGGGCGTCGCCACGGTGATCGCGCTCGCCGCGATCTACGCCGAGCAGGTGATGGGCTTCAAGACGCAGGAGACGATCACGCTGATCCTCGTCGTGAACGTGACGGCGGCGCTGGGCGCCTTCGGGTTCGGCTACGCGCAGGACCGGATCGGCAAGGTCGCCGCGCTGCGGCTCACGATCGTCGGGTGGGTCGCGATGACCGTGGTGGCGTACTTCTCCACGCGCGCGGCGACGTTCTGGATCGCGGCGAACCTCGCGGGACTGTGCATGGGATCGAGCCAGTCGGCGGGCCGCGCGCTCGTGGCCTACCTCTCCCCGGTGGGCCGCAGCTCGGAGTTCTTCGGCCTGTGGGGCGTGGCGATCCGGCTCGCGGCGATCCTCGGGCCGCTCACCTACGGCGCGGTCACCTGGCTCACGCATGGCAACCACCGCCTCGCGATCCTCCTCACGGGCGCCTTCTTCCTCGCGTCTCTCGCGATCCTCGCCTTCGTGGACGAGGCGCGCGGCCGCTCGCGGGTGGCGTGACGGGCGCCGTTGCGCGACAGCGGGCAAAGTCCGATGATGGCGCCCATGACCGCACCCGCCCGCAAGCGGAACCTCTACGACATCCTCGGCGTGGCGCCCGACGCGCCGCCGCCCGACATCGGCCTCGCCTACGAGAAGCGCAGGGCGGAGCTCGAGCGCGCCGGGGCCCGCGATCCGAGCGAGGCCGCGCTGCTGCGCCAGGCGCACGAGGTGCTCTCCGACGCGAAGCGGCGCGCGGCCTACGATGCATCGCTCGTCACGGAATCGGAGCGCGCCGCCGCCCGCGAGCAGGCGCCCGACCTGGTGCTCGAGGACGCCGACGCCGAGAGGCCACGCCGCCGCATTCCCCCGGTGGGGATCGCCGTAGGGGTGGTCGCGATCCTCGTCGTCGCATTCTTCCTGCTGCATTCGCGCGAGCCCGCCGCGCCGCAGCCGCCGATGCCGGTCGCCGAGGCGCCACCGCCCCCGCCCCCGCCGCGCCCGCAAGCCAAGGCGCCAAAGGACATCCTCGCCCAGGCCCAGAAATCGGTGGGGCGCGTGCAGGGCTTCGAGATGACCGGCCGCGCGGTGCCGCTCGGCCTCGCCCTCGCGATCGACGAGCGCAACATGGTCACCACTTGCCACGGAATTCCCGCGGGTTCGCAGCTCGTGGTCGCGCTCGGACCGGAGATCCGCTCCGCGAGCCTCATCGTGGACGACGAGACGCTGGACCTCTGCCGGCTCGCGGTCGACCCGCCGCTCGTGCCCGTCGCGCTCGCCGAGCGCGAGGCGAAGCCCGGCGACGTGATCTACGCGCTCGGCGCGAACGCTTCCGGCGAGCTCGCGCTCACCGAGGGCAAGGTGAAGCAGCTCGTCCCCGATGCGCGCGGGCCGATGATCGAGCTGTCCATGCCGGTCGCGCCCAACGGCAGCGGCGGGCCGGTGTTCGATACCTTCGGGAAGCTGGTCGGCATCGCCACCACGAGCCAGTCCCACGGCGCCGGCGTGAGCCTCGCGATCCCCGCCTCCTGGACGGGCCGCATGCGCTCGCGCGAGGGCAAGCCCTGAGGCCCCGTTCGCGGGCATAGGGCCCCGCCGGGGGCAGCCCCCCCGTGATATGCTGGCTGCGGCATTTCTTGCCGTTGCGCCAGAGCGGATATTCCATGCGTGTACTGATCGTCGAGGACGACGCGATGCTCGCGGACGGCCTCACCGCGACCCTTCGCCACGAGGGCTTCGTCGTCGACTCGGTGTCGAGCGCCGAGCAGGCCGAGGCGGCGATCAAGGTGTCCGACATCGACCTCATCATCCTCGACATCGGCCTGCCCGGCATGGACGGCTTCTCGTGGCTGCGGCGGCTGCGCTCGCGGGGCGACGAGCAGGCGGTGCTCGTGCTCACCGCGCGCGACGCCGTGAGCGACCGCGTGCACGGCCTCAAGCTCGGCGCCGACGACTACCTGCCCAAGCCCTTCGCGCCGGAAGAGCTCACCGCGCGGGTCTCGGCGCTCGCGCGCCGGGGACGGGCCATCCGCTCGCGCCTGATCGAGCACGGGCCGCTCACCATCGACCTCGCGCGCAAGCGCGCGATGATCCACGGCAAGCCCGTCGACCTGCCGCAGCGCGAGCACGCGATCCTCGAGTACCTGTTCTCGAACGTGGACGCGATCGTGAGCAAGGAGAAGATCGCGAGCGCGGTCGCCTCCTGGGACGAGCACATCTCGGCGAACGCGATCGAGGTGCACATCTCGAGGCTGCGCGCGAAGCTCGAGCCCTCCGGCATCCGCATCCGCACCGTGCGCGGCCTGGGGTACATCGTCGAACCCTGGAGTGATGAAAAGCCTCAGGCTTAGGCTTTTCGCCTGGTTGTTCCTGCCGCTGATCGTCGTGGGCGCCACCGCCGCCACGGGGGCCTACGTCTTCATGGAGCGGCGCCTCACCGCCGCCTACGACCTCGACCTCGGCGACATCGCGCGCACGCTCGTCCCCTACGTCCGGGTGCGCGACGGGCGCCTCGACCTGGAGCTGTCCGAGACGGCGGACGCCGTCCTGCGCGCCGACAGCATCGACCACGTCTACTACGTGATCCGCGACGGCGAGGGGCACGTGATCGCGGGCGATCCGCACCTGAAGCCGCCGCCGCGCATCCCCGGCGAGACGCTGCTCTACTGGGACGATTACCTCGAGGGACGGAGCATCCGCGCGGTCGCGCTCGACACGGCGGTGGCGGGGCAGCCGGTCTCGGTGATCGCCGCGGAGACCACCTTCAAGCGCCAGCACGCCTCGGACGACGCGATGCTTTCGGCGATCGCGCCCACCGCCCTCCTCTCGCTCGCCGCGATCGTCGCGGTGATCTTCGGCGTGCGCCGCGGCCTCGGGCCCCTCGAGCGCCTGCGCGAGGAGCTGCAGTCGCGCTCGCACGTGGACCTGCGCCCGGTGGAGGAAGGCCACGTGGTGGAGGAGCTGCGCCCGCTGGTGCGCGAGCTCAACCTCATGCTCGCCCGCCTCAAGGACGCCCAGAGCACGCAGGCGCGCTTCATCGCCAACGCGGCGCACCAGCTGCGAACGCCGATCGCGGGGCTCGTCACGCAGCTCGACCTCGCGCGGCGCGAGGGCGGCGATCGCGAGGCGCACTTCGCGCAGGCGCGCGAGGGCGCGGCGCGCCTCGCGCGCCTCGCGCAGCAGGTGCTCTCGCTCGCTGCCGCGGACCCGGTGTCCAACCCCGTCGCGCGCACGGAGCCGTGCGACATCGCCGACATCGTGAAGGGCCATGCGGACTCGTGGGTGCGCGCTGCCAACCTGCGCCACGTCGACCTCGAGTTCGACCTCGCCCCGGCACCGATCGAGGGCGACCCGGTGCTGGTGGGCGAAATGGCGGCGAACCTGGTCGACAACGCCACGCGCTACG
>DATIVM010000303.1:0-3109 GCA_035465975.1 Usitatibacter sp. | reverse complement strand
CGGAAGCGCCGCTCGAGCCGGGGCATCCACCACGCGCGCGGCTGCTGGATGAGGTGGGCGTTGCGCCCGTCGGCGAGGATCCGTTCGGCCGGACGCGTCGCGATGCAGAAGAGCCCGGCGTCGCGCGTGACCCGCTTCAGGTCCTCGAGCACGTCCTCGATGCACTCGGGCTCGACGTGCTCGAGGACGTCGGTGCACACGACGATGTCGGCGGGCTCGGGCGGCGCGTCCAGCCCGGGAATGCAGGGGTCGTAGTTGCGGATCGGGAAGGGGAGGGAATTCTGCAGGGTCCGCTGACCGCATCCGTAGTCGAGGATGTCGCGGCTGCCCAGCTGCTCGCAGAGCGCGAGGAGCGGCAGCCTCCAGCGCCCGCCCGACATGCCGAACGTGCCGGTGGCGTGCAGCGCGCGGTTGAGCTCGATGTACTCCGGGGTGATCTTCAAGCGCGAAGCGGGGGATCGGAAAATGCCTCGCGCATTGTACCGGTGCCTAGTAGACGGCGCGCCCCCCCGAGAGGTCGAACACCGCGCCCGTCGAGAACGAGCATTCCTCGCTGCAGAGCCATGCGACCAGGGCGGCGATCTCCTCGACCGTGCCGAAGCGGCCCATCGGGATCTTCGAGAGCATGAAGTCGATGTGCGCCTGCGTCATCTGGCTGAACATGCCGGTGCGCACCGCCGCGGGCGTCACGCAGTTCACGCGGACGCCGGTCTTCGCGAGCTCCTTGCCGAGCGACTTGGTGAGGGAGATCACGCCCGCCTTGGAGGCGCTGTACGCGCTCGCGTTGGGATTGCCTTCCTTGCCGGCGATGGAGGCGATGTTCACGATGCGCCCGTAGCCGTTCGCCGCGAGGTGCGGCACGACCGCGCGGTTGCAGAGGAAGACGCCGGTGAGGTTCACGTCGAGCACTTCCTTCCACGCGTCGACCGGGTATTCCCAGGTCGCGGCGTTGGGGCCGGTGATGCCGGCGCTGCAGACCAGCACGTCGATGCGCGAGAGCGCGGCGAGCGTGCGCTCGGTGGCGCTCGCGACGTCGCCCTCGTCGCGCACGTCGAGCGTCGCGGTGTGGGTGCCGGCGCCGAGCGCCGCGGCGCAGCGCTCGAGCGCGGCGGCGTCGCGATCCCACAGCGAGAGCCGCGCGCCCGAGGCGGCGAGGCGCTGCGCGATCGCGAATCCGATGCCCGCCGCCCCGCCGGTCACCACGGCATTGCGGCCCTTCAGGTCGAGCTGGTTCATGCGTCCCCCGCCGGCATGGCCCCTGGCGCTGTCGGCCCAGCATACCTCGGAATTGGCCTGACCACTTGACCATGCGTCGGGGCCGGACTTACGCTTCGACCCACGCCGAGGAGAATCCCCGCATGGCATCGCGCAAGCGCCGCAGCGCCGAATGGTTCGGGCGCGAAGGCAAGATGGGCTTCATCTATCGCTCGTGGGTGAAGAACCGCGGCGTGCCGCAGGACCAGTTCGACGGACGCCCGGTCATCGGCATCTGCAACACCTATTCCGAGCTCACCCCCTGCAATTCCCACTTCCGCGCGCTCGCCGAGCACGTGAAGACGGGCGTCATCGAGGCGGGCGGCTTCCCGATGGAATTCCCCGTGATGTCGCTCGGCGAGACGCTGCTCAGGCCCACCGCCATGCTCTACCGCAACCTCGCGAGCATGGACGTGGAGGAGTCGATCCGCGGCAACCCCATCGACGGCGTGGTGCTCCTCATGGGCTGCGACAAGACCACGCCCTCGCTCGTGATGGGCGCCTCCAGCGTGGACCTGCCCACCATCGGCGTGTCCGGCGGGCCGATGCTCTCCGGCTGGTACAAGGGCGAGCGCATCGGCTCGGGCACCAACACCTGGCTCCTCTCCGAGCAGCTTCGCGCCGGGAGAATCACGGTCGACGAGTTCCACGAGGCCGAGAGCTGCATGCACCGCTCCCACGGCCACTGCATGACGATGGGGACGGCCTCCACCATGGCGTCGATGGTCGAGGCGCTCGGCCTCGGGCTTCCCGGGAACGCCGCGTTCCCCGCGGTCGACGCGCGGCGCAACGTCATCGCGCGCATGGCCGGGCGCCGGATCGTGCAGATGGTGAAGGAGAACCTGGTGCTCTCGAAGATCCTCACGCGCGAGGCCTTCGAGAACGCGATCCGCGTGAACGCGGCGATCGGCGGCTCCACCAACGCGGTGATCCACCTCATCGCGATCGCGCGGCGCATCGGCGTGAAGCTCGACCTCGAGGACTGGGACGAGCTCGGGCGCGGCGTGCACACGCTCGTGAACCTGATGCCCAACGGAAGCTACCTGATGGAGGACTTCTGCTACGCGGGCGGGCTGCCGGTGGTGATCCGCGAGCTCGGCGAGCAGGGGCTGCTGCACAAGGATGCGCTCACGGCGAACGGCGCCACGATCTGGGAGAACTGCAAGGACGCGCGCAACGACAACCCGCAGGTGATCATGCCGTTCGCGAAGCCCTTCAAGCGCGATACCGGCATCGCCGTGCTGCGCGGGAACCTCTGCCCGGACGGCGCGATCATCAAGCCCTCGGCCGCGACGCCGAGGCTCATGAGGCACAAGGGCCGCGCCGTGGTGTTCGAGGACATCGACGATTTCCACCGCCGCATCGACGACCCGAAGCTCGACATCGACGAGACCTGCGTGATGGTGCTCAAGAACTGCGGGCCGAAGGGCTATCCGGGGATGGCGGAGGTGGGCAACATGGCGCTCCCGCCGAAGATATTGAAGCGCGGCATCACGGACATGGTGCGCATCTCGGATGCGCGCATGAGCGGAACCGCCTACGGCACGGTGGTGCTGCACGTCTGCCCCGAGTCGGCCGCCGGCGGACCGCTCGCGCTGGTGAAGGAAGGCGACACGATCGAGCTCGACGTGGCGAAGCGCCGGCTGCACCTGCACGTGAGCGACGCGGAGCTCGAGAAGCGCCGGCGCGCCTGGAAGAAGCCGAAGCCGCACCTCGCGCGCGGCTACTGGAAGCTCTACGTGGAGCACGTGAACCCGGCGAGCGAGGGCGCCGACCTCGATTTCCTGGTCGGCAAGAGCGGCAGCGCCGTGCCGCGGGACAACCATTGAGAGAGGGTTTCCCTTCCGCTTGCGCT
>DATIVM010000302.1:0-6062 GCA_035465975.1 Usitatibacter sp. | reverse complement strand
GAAGGCTGGGCGGGCATGCCGACGCTCGCCGCCATGCGCGCCACGCTCGGCGTCTTCTGCGCGCTGAACCTCGGCGCGGCGCTGCTGTACGCGCGGCTCCCCGCGGCGCTGCCGGAAACGCGCTCCGTGAGCCTGCGGGCGCTTTCGCCCGCCTCGCGGCCCATCGTCGGCAAGATCTCGATGCTCTTCCTGGTCGACGCGTTCGGCGGCGGCTTCGTCGGCTCCGCGCTCTTCGCCTACTTCTTCGCCGAGCGCTTCGGCGCGGGCCCGGCGACGCTCGCCGCCCTCTTCGGCGCCGGGCGGCTGCTCTCGGCGGGATCGCACCTGGTGGCCGCATGGCTCTCGCGGCGGATCGGCCTCGTCAACACGATGGTCTACACGCACATCCCGTCGAGCCTGCTGCTCTTCACCATCGTCGCCTCCGATCACCTGGCCGTGGCAGCTTTCCTCTTCCTGCTGCGCGAGGCGCTCAACGAGATGGACGTGCCGACGCGGCAGTCCTACGTGATGGCGGTGGTGCGGCCCGACGAGCGCCTCGCGGCGGCGGGGATCACCAGCCTCGTGCGCTCCGGCGGGTGGGCCGCGGCGCCCGCGATCGCGGGCTGGCTCATGCAGGCGGGCGGATTGGGATTGCCGCTGGTCGTGGCGGGCGCGACGAAGATCGCCTACGACCTCCTGCTGTGGCGCGAATTCCGGCGCGTCGTGCCGCCGGAGGAAGCGGTCGCGGCGAAATGACGCCCGCGCCTCGCGTCCACGATTCGGCGACGCGGCTCGGCGCCGCGGAGCACGATGCCGTCGTCGCGTGCGGCTCGCATGGCGGCGTCTACGCGGCCTGGCTCGCGGCGCGCGCCGGCGTGCGCGCGATCGTGCTGAACGACGCGGGAATCGGCCTCGGCCGCGCGGGCGTGGCGGGCATCGCCTGGCTCGATGCCCTCGGCATCGCCGCCTGCGCCGTGGACTTTTTGAGCGCGCGCATCGGCGACGGCGGGGACACGCTCGCCTCGGGCGTGCTCTCCACGGTGAACGCGGCCGCGGAACGCGCCGGCTGCGCGCCGGGAATGGCGTGCCGCGAGGCGCTCGGGCTCCTGGCGCGGAACGCGCCGCCGCGAGCCGGCGCCATCGACATTCCGCCGATCGGGGAAAGCCGCCACGCGATCACGAGCACCGGGCACCGGCCGGCGTGGGCGCTCGATTCGGTTTCCCTGGTGCGCCCGGAGGATGGGCGCGCGATCGTGGCCACGGGATCCCACGGCGCGCTCCTCGGCGGGAAGCCCGACCACGTGCTCGAGGTCGCCGTGCACGCGGCATTCTTCAACGACGCGGGGGGCGGCAAGGACGGCGCCGGATACTCGCGCCTGCCCGCGCTCGGCGCGCGCGGCATCGCGGCCGCGACGGTCGGCTGCGAGAGCGCGCGCATCGGGGAAGGCCTCTCCACCTACGAGACCGGGGTGCTCTCGCGCGTGAACGGGTGCGCGCGCCGGCTCGACCTGCGCGAAGGGCTCACCTGCCGCGAGGCGGTCGCGAGGCTGCTGGGACTGGGCTGAAACGAAAAAGGGGTCGGACCCCTTTTCCGATTTGCGCGCCGGAAAAGTAATCTGACCCCTTTTTCGAAAGCTCAGTCGCAGGCGGTCGCGGTCTCGTCGAAGGACTGCCCGCCGCCGTAGCTCTTGAGCGGCTCGAGCCTGCCGCCCTTCTTCACCTTCACGGCGCAGTACTTGAGCTCGGCGATCTTGCCGAACGGGTCGAGCGCCGGGTTGGTGAGGACGTTCGCCGCCGCCTCGTAGTACGCGAACGGGATGAACACCGTGCCGCGCGGCGTGCCGTCGTCGGCGCGCGCCGCGAGCGCGATCTCCCCGCGGCGCGAGGCGACCGTCACCACCTCGCCCGCCCGCGAGCCGATCGCGTCGAGGTCGAGCGGATGCACGTACACCACCGCCTGGGGCTCGATCGCGTCGAGCACCGAGGCGCGGCGCGTCATGGCGCCGGTGTGCCAGTGCTCGAGCTGGCGGCCGGTGATAAGCACGAACGGGAACTCGGCATCGGGGCGCTCGTTCGCGGGGATGATGTCCGCCGGCACGAACTTGCCGCGCCCGCTCTTCGTCGGGAAGCTCTCGGTGAACACCACCGGCTGGCCCGGGTCGTCCTCGGTGCGGCAGGGGTAGGTGACCGACGACTGCGCCTCGAGGCGCTCCCACGAGATGCCGTTGATCGAGTTCATCGCCTGGCGCATCTCCTCGTAGACCTGGGCGACTCCGCTCTCCGGGCCGGTGTAGTTCCACTTGCAGCCGAGGCGCTTCGCCATTTCCTGGATGATCCAGAGATCCTGGCGTGCGTCGCCCGGCATGTCGAGCGCGCGGCGGCCGAGCTGCACCATGCGGTCGGTGTTGGTCACCGTGCCGGTCTTCTCGGGCCACGCCGAGGCGGGCAGCACCACGTCGGCGAGGTACGCGGTCTCGGTGAGGAAGATGTCCTGCACCACGAGGTGCTCGAGCTTGGCGAGGCCCTCGCGCGCGTGGTGGGCATTCGGATCCGACATCGCCGGGTTCTCGCCCTCGACGTACATGCCCTTGATGCGGCCCTCGTACGCGGCGTCCATGATCTCGACCACGGTGAGGCCCGCCTTGTGGTCGAGCTTCTGCCCCCAGAACTTCTCGAAGCGCTCGATCGCCTTCGGGTCGTCGACGCGCTGGTAGTCCGGGTACATCATCGGGATGAGACCCGCGTCGGAGGCGCCCTGGACGTTGTTCTGCCCGCGCAGCGGGTGCAGGCCCGTGCCCGGGCGGCCCACCTGGCCGGTCATGAGCGTGAGGGCGATCAGGCAGCGCGCGTTGTCGGTGCCGTGCACGTGCTGCGAGACGCCCATGCCCCACATGATCATCGACGCCCGGGAGGTGGCGTACGCGCGCGCGACCTCGCGGATGGTCTGCGCCGCAATGCCGCAGATCGGCGCCATCGCCTCGGGGCTGAAGCCCTTCGCGTTCTCCTTGAGCGCCTCGAAGTTCTCGGTGCGCTGGCGCACGAACTCCTGGTTCACCAGCCCCTCCTCGATGATCGTGTAGATCATCGCGTTGAGCAGCGCCACGTCGGTGTCCGCCGCGAACTGCAGGTAGCGCCACGCGTGCCGCGCGATGTCGTTGCGGCGTGGATCCATCACGATGAGCCTGGTGCCGCGCTCGGCCGCGTTCTTCATGAAGGTCGCGGCGACCGGGTGGTTCGTGGTCGGGTTGGAGCCGATGATGATCACGACCTCGGCCTTCGCGACGTCGGATACCTGGTTCGACACCGCGCCGGAGCCGACGCCCTCGAGCAGCGCCGCGACCGAAGAGGCGTGGCAGAGGCGCGTGCAGTGGTCGACGTTGTTGGTGCCGAAGCCGGTGCGCACCAGCTTCTGGAAGAGATAGGCCTCCTCGTTGGAGCCCTTGGCGCTGCCGAAGCCGGCCAGCGCCTGCGCGCCGTCGCGGTCGCGGACCTTCTTCAGACCGCCGGCGGCGAAGTCGAGCGCCTCTTCCCACGTGGCCTCGCGGAACACCTCGCTCCAGCGCAGCGGGTCCACCGTGAACTCCGCGCTCTTCGGCGCTCCCGGCTTGCGGATGAGCGGCCTGGTGAGGCGGTGCTTGTGGTGCACGTAGTCGAAGCCGAAGCGTCCCTTCACGCACAGGCGCTCGTGGTTCGCGGGCCCGTCGCGCCCCTCGACGCGGACGATCCTGTTGTCCTTGACGTGGTAGGTGAGCTGGCAGCCGACGCCGCAGAACGGGCACACGGAGTCGATCTTCTTGTCCGCGACGACCAGGTAGGCGTTCTTGGCCGGGGCGAGCGCGCCGGTCGGGCAGGCCTGCACGCATTCGCCGCAGGCGACGCACGTGGACTCGCCCATGGGATCGTCCATGTCGAAGACGATCTTCGAGTCGTGGCCGCGGAAGGCGTAGCCGATCACGTCGTTCACCTGCACCTCGCGGCAGGCGCGCACGCAGCGCGTGCACTGGATGCACGCGTCGAGATTCACCGTCATCGCGGGGTGGGACGGGTCGCACGCCGGCTGCTCGCGCGCCGGGAACCGGGGGTTCGCCACGCCCAGCTTCCCGCTCCACTGGAAGAGCTCGTTCCCGCCGGGCTTGAGGTCCGTCTTCGGCACGTCGGAGAGCAGGAGCTCCAGCACCATCTTCTGCGAATGCAGCGCCCGCGCGGACGTGCTCTGGACCTCCATGCCCTGCGTCGGATAGCGGCAGCACGACGGCGCGAGCACGCGCTCGCCCTTGATCTCCACCATGCAGGCGCGGCAGTTGCCGTCGGGCCGCATGCCCTCCTTGTAGCAGAGGTGCGGGATGTCGGTGCCGTAGCGCTTCGCGGCCTCGATGATCGTCTCGCCCTCGAAGGCGGAGATCGTCTCGCCGTTCAGCTTGAACTCGATGGTTTCGGTCTTGCCGACCGGTTCGTTCATCTTCATCGGCTATCCCTCAAATCTCGTCGGCGAAGTGCTTGGCGACCATCAGGATCGGGTTCGGCGCCGCCTGCCCGAGGCCGCAGATGGACGCGTCGGCCATGGCCTGCGAGAGCTCCTCGAGGAGCTTGCGATCCCACTTCCTCGCCGCCATGAGCTGCGCGGCCTTGGCCGTGCCCACGCGGCACGGCGTGCACGGGCCGCAGGACTCGTGCTCGAAGAACTTCATGAGGTTCAACGCCGCGTCGCGCGCCTTGTCCTTGTCGGAAAGCACGATCACCGCCGCCGACCCGATGAAGCAGCCGTGGGGCTGCAGCGTGTCGAAATCGAGCGGGATGTCGCCCATCGACGCGGGGAGGATGCCGCCCGACGCGCCGCCGGGGAGATACGCGTAGAACTTGTGCCCGTCGGGCATGCCGCCGCAATACTCGTCGATGAGCTCCTTCACGGTGATGCCGGCCGGCGCGAGGTGCACGCCCGGCTTCTTCACCCGGCCCGAGACCGAGAACGAGCGCAGGCCCTTGCGCCCGTTGCGGCCGTGCTTCGTGAACCACTCGGCGCCCTGCTCGATGAGGTCGCGCACCCAGAAGAGCGTCTCCATGTTGTGCTCGAGCGTGGGTCGGCCGAAGAGGCCCACCTGGGCGACGTACGGCGGGCGCAGCCGCGGCATGCCGCGCTTGCCTTCGATCGACTCGATCATCGCCGACTCCTCGCCGCAGATGTAGGCGCCCGCGCCGCGGCGCAGGTGGATGTTGGGCAAGGTCTTCCGGTTGCCGGCTCCTCCCTCGACCACGGCGGGAGGGTTCGCCTGGAGCGCGGCGATCTCGCGCTCGAGGAGCTCGCGGCAGGCGTGGTATTCGTCGCGCAGGTAGACGTAGATGTCGTCGATGCCGACCGCCCATGCGGCGATGAGCATGCCTTCGAGGAAGCGGTGCGGGTCGCGCTCCAGGTAGTGCCGGTCCTTGAACGTGCCGGGCTCGCCCTCGTCGATGTTCACCGCCATGAGGCGCGGCGCGGGCTCGGCGCGCACGATGCGCCACTTGCGCCCGGCCGGAAAGCCTGCGCCGCCGAGGCCGCGCAGGCCCGCGTTCTCGAGCGTCTTGATGACCGACTCGACGTCGCGCTTGCCGGAAATGCACTCGACCCAGGTCTTGTAGCCGCCCTGGGCGCGGTAGTCGGCGTAGAGATGCGCCTGCGGGACCGGCGCCCTGAGCTTGCCCTCCTTCACCGCCTTCGCCACGTCCGATTCGGTCGCGTGCCCGAACGCGTTCTGCCCGACGCACACCGCGGGGGCCTCGGCGCAGCGCCCGATGCAGGGCGCCGCGATCACGCGAACGTCGGGCCCGAGGAGCTTCGGCAGCTTTTCGAGCAGTTGCTGCGCGCCCGCCATGGCGCACGAGAGCGTCTCGCACACGCGCACGGTGACCTTGGGCGGCGCCTTCTCGCCCTCCTTCACGATGTCGAAGTGGTGGTAGAAGGTCGCGACCTCGTAGACCTCCGTCTGCGCGAGCTTCATGAGCTCCGCGAGCGCGTTGAGGTGCGCCGCGGAAAGCTGGCCGTAGCGGTCCTGGATCCGGTGCAGGTTCTCGATCAGGTACTCGCGCTCGCGCGGCACGCCGTCGAG
>DATIVM010000301.1:0-3275 GCA_035465975.1 Usitatibacter sp. | reverse complement strand
GTCCCCGTGCGTTCCGACCAGACCACCGGAGACGCCCTGCGGGCCTCGCTGGAGCTCGCGCGGACCGCCGACGCCCATGGTTGCCGCCGGTACTGGGTCGCCGAGCACCACAACATGCCGGCCGTCGCGTCCACCAACCCGCCCGTGATCATCGCGATGCTCGCCGCGGCGACCTCGCGGATCCGGATCGGCTCCGGCGGCGTGATGCTGCCCAACCACGCCCCGCTCGTCGTCGCCGAGCAGGTCGGCACGCTCGAGACGATCTATCCCGGCCGCGTGGACCTGGGGCTCGGGCGCGCGCCGGGCACCGATCCGCTCACCATGCGCGCCCTGCGGCGCCATTCGACCGGCGCCGACTTCGACCTCGACGTCGCGGAGCTGCTCTCGTACTTCGCGCCGGCGCGGCCCGGGCAGGCGGTGAGGGCGATCCCCGGCGCGGGAATCGACGTGCCGGTGTGGATCCTCGGCTCCAGCCTCTACAGCGCGCACCTCGCCGCGAAGATCGGGCGCCCCTACGCCTTCGCGTCGCACTTCGCGCCGGGCGACCTGCTGCAGGCCCTCGAGATCTACCGCGGCGAGTTCCGCCCTTCGCCGCAGCTCGCCGAGCCGCGCGTGATGGTCGGCGTTCCGCTGGTGGCGGCCGACGACGACATCGAGGCCGAGCGCCTCGCGACCACCATGTTCCTGCGCACGCTCGGCATCCTGCGCGGCCAGCGCGCGGGGCTGCAGCCGCCCGTGGAGAGCATGGAGGGACTGTGGACTGCGGGAGAGCAGCTCGCGGTGGCCGAGCGCATGGCGCTCATGGTGGTCGGCGGCCCGGAGCGGGTGCGCGAGGGGCTGCGGCAGATCGTCGACGCGACGCAGGCCGACGAGCTGATCCTCGTCTCGGAGACCTGGGACCGGCGCGCGCGGCTGCGTTCCTTCGAGATCGTCGCCCAGCTCGCAGGAAAGGCGCCGGCCTGAGACGCGCTATGCTGGGGCCTCCATCCCGACGGAGGCCCCCCATGAGCGAGCACGTCTACAAGATCCTCGAGCTCACCGGCTCTTCCACCCGCGGCATCGAGGAAGCGGTGCAGAACGCGGTCGTCAAGGCGTCCAAGACCATGCGCAACATGCACTGGTTCGAGGTGACCGAGACTCGCGGCCACATCGAGAACGGCAAGGTCGCCCACTGGCAGGTGACCGTGAAGCTCGGGTTCACGCTCGAGGACTAGAGCCGCATCAGCCGTTCCGGGCCGAGCTCGGCGAGGGAGTTGATCCCGAGGAGCGCCATGTTGCGGTGGATCTCGCCGCCGAGGATGCGCGCGGCGTGGCGCACGCCTTCCTCGCCCGCGATCGCCGCGGCGTAGTTGAAGGGGCGGCCGACCCAGACGAACTCGGCGCCGAGCGCGAGCGCCTTCAGCACGTCGGTGCCGCGGCGGATGCCGCCGTCGAGCATCACGGTCATCGCGCCCTTCCGCGCCGCGATGGCGGGGAGCACGCGCAGCCCCGCCACGGTGCCGTCGAGCTGGCGCCCGCCGTGGTTTGACACGATGATGCCTTCCACGCCGCTCTCGCGGGCGATGCGCGCGTCCTCCTCGTGCACGATCCCCTTCACGACGAGCTTGCCCTGCCACCGCCGGCGGATCTGCTCGAGGTGGCCCCAGTGCAGGTGGTCGCGCTGGCTGAAGTCGCGCTCGACGTTGCGCGCGAGGATCGGCGCGCCGCGCTCCGCGAACGAGTTCTCGAAATGCGGCATGCCGTGGCGCGCGACGGTGCGAAGGGCGTTGCCGAAGAGCCAGCGCGGATGGGTGATGCCGTCCCACGCGAGCCGCAGGGTCGGGCGCAGCGGCGTCGAGAACCCCGCGCGGATGTTGTTCTCGCGGTTGGAGAGCACCGCGACGTCCACCGTCACGACCAGCGTGCCGAAGCCCGCGGCGGCGACGCGCTCGATGAGCGGCGCGAAGCGGCGCTCGTCGCCCGGCAGGTACGCCTGGAACCACGCGCGCGGGTTCGCCTTCGCCACCTCCTCCAGGCGGATGAGCGAGGAGCCGCTCATGATCATCGGGATGCTCTCGGACCCGGCGCCGGTCGCGAGCACCACGTCGCCGCGATAGGCGCAGAGCGCGGCGATGCCCATCGGCGCGATGCCGAAAGGCTGCGCGTAGGCCTCGCCGAAGAGGCGCGTCGCGGTGCTGCGCTTCGAGACGTCCACCAGGATGCGCGGCAGGAACGCCCACTCGTCGTACGCCGCGCGGTTGTCGCGCCACGCCGCGTTGGTCTCCACGGCGCCGGAGACGTAGGCGAAGACGGGACGGGGAAGGCGGCCGCGCGCGGCGTGCTCGAAATCCTCGAGCGAGAGGATGCGGCGCAGGGAGCGGTTCAAGACGGCGTTGTTTTGCGATCCGGGAAGCAGACTCTACTATAGGAAATGGCCGCGCCCCATTCCCTCGCCCGTCACTTCGCCACCGAGGCGTACCACAACGCCTGGGCGAACCACCGCCTGCTCGCCGCCTGCGCCGGGCTTTCGCAGGAGGAGTTCGTCGCGCGGCGCACGAGCTTCTTTCCCTCGATCAAGGCGACGCTGAACCACATCCTCACCGTCGACTGGTACTACCTCGAGGCGCTCGAGCGCAGCCTCTCGGGCCGGCCCCCGGATCCCCAGCCGGGGCGCTTCTTCGATCCGGAGGAGCCGTTCGAGCGCTGCGCGGATCTCGCGCGCGAGCAGCATGCGGCCGACCGGCGCCTCATCGCGCTGTGCGAATCGCTCGGCGACGAACGCCTCGGCGCGGCCGTCGAGCTGCCGCGCCGCGACGGCGTCCAGCGGGAAACAGCGCGCCGCGTGCTCGCGCATCTCTTCCAGCACCAGATCCACCATCGCGGCCAGGTGCACGCGATGCTCGCGGGCACGCCGGTGAAGCCGCCGCAGCTCGACGAGTTCTATTGCGCCTCGGAAGCGGCGCTGCGCGCCGCGGATTTCGCCGAGCTCGGATTCAGCGAAGAGCGCATATGGGGCGAGACCCCTTTTTCCGACAGAGAGAACACGCGTTCCGCCTAAGGGAAAAAGGGGTCTGTCCCCTTCAGTCGAGCGGCGTCGAGGCGAACTCGGGAAGCGCCTCGGCGCGGGCCGAGTGCGCGGCGATCGCGGGATAGGCGCAGGCCGGCACCTCGCGGGCGTCCACGAATTGCGCGAAGCGCCACGTGCAGGCGAGCGCGACATCGGCCGCGTTCGGCCGCGCGCCCTGCAGCCACGGGCTCGCGCGCGCGGCGCTCGCCTCCAGCACGCGGAATCCCTC
>DATIVM010000300.1:0-8019 GCA_035465975.1 Usitatibacter sp. | reverse complement strand
GGCCCCATCACGCCCGAGGCGCTCGAGAAGAAGATCATGCCGATGGTGAGGAAGCTCGAGGGATGAGAGCGATCCTCGCCGCGCTGCTGCTCGCGTTCTCGGCCCTCGCCTTCGGGCAGGCCGAGGAAGTCGCCCATCCGGACGCAAAGGTGGAGCGCCGCCTGAAGGACCTGGGCGAGGAGCTGCGCTGCCTCGTCTGCCAGAACCAGACCATCGCCGACTCGCAGGCGCCGCTCGCCTACGACCTGCGCAACGAGATCCGCGACCTCGTCCGCCAGGGCAAGAGCGACGACGAGATCCGCGCGTACATGGTCGCGCGCTACGGCGACTTCGTGCTCTACAAGCCGCCGTTCAAGCCGATCACCGTGGTGCTGTGGCTGGGCCCGTTCCTGCTGCTCGCGGTGGGGATCGTCGTGATGGGCGCGGTGCTGCGGCGCCGGAAGGCGGCGCGGGTGCCGCCGCCCGCGGGCGAGGCGGAGCGCTCGCGCATCGCCGCCCTCCTCGAATCGGATCGCGCGCCTCCGGGCGGAAGCGCCTCCTAGGAGCGCGAGAGCGCGCTCAGGCCGTCGTCTCGACGGCGCGCGCCGCCGCCGGGGCGAGCGCCTCGACGAAGCCGAGGTCGCGCGAGATGTCGCGCGCCGCCACGATCAGCATGTGCGCGAGCTCGTCGCGCCGCGCGCCGAGGATCGCCTTCTCCGCGCCCCAGACGCCGAGCGCCGCCACGACGCCTCCGGAGCGGTCGCGGATCGGCGCCGCGAGGCCGGAGACGCCGACGCGGAACTCGCCGCGGTTCAGCGCATAGCCGCGCAGGCGCGTCTCCTCGAGGTCCTTCTCGATGTCCTTGCGCCGCGTGAGCGTGAGCGGCGTGTAGCGCTTGACGTGCGCCATCGCCTGGTCGAGGCACTCCGCGGGCATCCACGCGAGCATCGCCTTGCCGGTGGACGTCACGGTCGCCGGCACGCGCGAGCCGATGCTCGTCATGGCCTTGAGCGGCTGCGGGCTGTCGGCCTTGTCCACGTACACGACGAAGCCCGAGTCGAACACCGCGAGCTGGACCGATTCGTGGGTGTCGTTGCACAGCCGCCGCAGCCTCGGCTGGGCGACGCTCACCAGGTCCACGTCGCGCACCAGGAGCGAGCCGAGCTCCCACAGCTTGAGCGTGGGCGAATAGAACGTCGTGATGGGGTCCTTCTTGACGTAGCCCAGGGCGGAGAGCGTCGAGAGCAGCCGATAGACGTTCGGCTTGGTGAGGCTCAGCTGGCGCGCGAGCTCGGTGAGCCGGCGCGGCTGTCCGGACCGGACCAGCGCTTCCAGCAGGTTCAAGGCCTTCTGGACCGTCTGTTCCATGGCGGGTCCCGATGGGTAGGGGCGTGCGACATATCCTACCCCCGCACGCGAAATTGCGCCCGCGAGGGCGCTAGATGAGTCGCGGCCGGTCCGGAAGCTCGTTGGAGCGCCCGCCCTCGCCCGGGAAGTGGCGCGCGAGGAGCCCGGAGACCGCGCGCACGCCCGCGATCGCGCCGCCCGCGAAATCGCCTTCGCGGAAACGGGTCTCCATCATGCGGCAGATCTCCTCCCACTCCGGGTCGGGCACCTTCGCGTCGATGCCGCGGTCGGCGACGATCTCCACTTGGCGGTCGGCGAGCAGCACGTAGATCAGCACGCCGATGTTCTCCTCGGTGTTCCACACGCCCTGCGCCGCGAAGACCTGGCGCGCGCGCTCGCGCGGTCCCACTTCACGCCACAGCTCCGCGGTGGTGAGCTCGGCTTCCACCACGAACACGACCTGTCCGCGATGGCGCTTCTCCTGCGCCTCGATCTCGCGCTGGATCGCGTCGAGCGACGCGGGCGGGAAGGCGCGCCGCTGCCGGATGGGGTGCATGCGCACGTGGCGCCAGAAGCGCGCGAGCTCCATCACCATCTCCCCGATGCGCCGCCGCCGTCGAAGGTGCCCCCGCCGCCGCCGAAGCCGCCTCCGCCGCCGCCCCCGAATCCGCCGCCGCCGAACCCGCCCCCCCATCCGGGACCCGGCGGTCCGACGCGGATGCCGCGGCCGAAACCGCCGACGATGGTGAAGACGAAGGCGAAGAGCGCGCCGAGGATCGCGAACGCGAGGCTTCCGAAGAAGAGCCACGCGGCGACGCCCGTGAGGCCGCCCGTGATGCCCGCGCCGAAGAGGCGCCCGAAGATGCCGCGCAGCACCATGCCGAGCACCGGCACGAGGAAGAACGCGAGGACCAGGAAGTTCGAGTAGGACGAGACCGCGCTCACCTTCCCCGAGCTCGCGTTGCGCTCCGCCAGCGGCAGCTTCTCGCCCTCGATCGCCTTGATGATCGCGTCGGCGCCCGCGCCGATGCCGCCCGCGAAATCGCCGTTGCGGAAGCGCGGCGCGACGATGTCGGCGACGATCTGCTTGGAGAGATAGTCGGTGAGCGTGCCCTGGACGCCGCGCCCGGTATGGATGCGCATGGCGCGCTGCCGCATCGCGATCACGAACAGCACGCCGTCGTCGACGCCCTTGCGGCCGAGCTTCCACTCGTCGGTCACGCGGGTGGCGAAATCCTCGATCGCCTCGGTGCCGATGGACGGCTCGATGAGGACCACCACCTGCGAGCCGTGGCTGCGCTCGAAGTCGGCGAGCTTCGCGTCGAGCGCGTCGCGCTCCGCGGCGGTGAGCGTGCCCGCCTGGTCCATCACGTGCGCGGTGAGCTTCGGGACCGGGATCTCGTTCGGATCGGGCGGCGCGGCGAGCGCGACGGCCGCGCCCACGAGGAGCGCGGCGGCGAGCAGGAGCTTGCGAAGCATCTACTTGGCGGCGGGCGCGGGCGTCGGCGCGGGCGTAGGCGCCGCGGGCACCGCGGACTTCGGCGCGAAATCGACCTTCGGCGGCTCGGCGATCGCCTTCTCGTTCTCGACCGTGAAGGATTCCTTCGTCTTGTAGCCGAAGATCATCGCCGTGAGGTTGGTCGGGAACTGGCGCGCCAGCGTGTTGTACTCCTGCGTCGCCTTGATGAAGCGGTTGCGCGCCGTCGTGATGCGGTTCTCGGTTCCCTCGAGTTGCGCCTGCAGCTCGCGGAAGTTCTGGTCGCTCTTGAGCTGCGGATAGTTCTCGGCCACCACCAGCAGCCGCGAGAGCGCGCTGGTGAGCTGGCCCTGCGCCTCGGCGAACTGCTTCATCGCCTGCGGGTCGTTCAGCGTCTCCGGCGTCACCTGGATCGATCCGACCCGGGCACGCGCCTGCGTCACGCCGAGGAGCACGTCCTTCTCCTGGCTCGCGTAGCCCTGCACCGTGGCGACGAGGTTGGGGATGAGATCCGCCCGGCGCTTGTACTGGTTGAGCACCTCGGCCCACGCCGCCTTCACCTGCTCGTCCTTCGCCTGGAACTCGTTGTAGCCGCAGCCCGGGAGCAGCAGCAGCGCGAGCAGCGGAAAGGCCCAGAGGTACTTGCGCATCTTGGAGTCTCCTGATGGGGTGCGGCGGGAATCGCCTGCGCGGAGCATGGGGGCGGCCGGCGCCGTTTTCAAGCGGCCTCGCGCAGGGTCCTGCGCGCGAACAACAAGTCCTCCCACGCCTTCGCCTTGTCGGGAAGGTTCCGCAGGAGGTACGCGGGGTGGTAGGTGACGACGAGCGGCGTGCCGCGATAGCGGTGCAGGCGCCCGCGCAGGCTCGCGAGGCTCGCATCGGTTCCGAGGAGCCGCATCGCCGCGGTCTTGCCGAGCGCGACGATGAGCTTCGGCTCGATGAGCTCGATCTGGCGGTCGAGGAACGGCGCGCACGCCGCGGCCTCCTCGGGCGTCGGCGTGCGGTTGCCGGGCGGACGGCATTTCACCACGTTCGCGATGTAGACCTCGCGCCCGCGCGCGATGCCGAGCGCCGCGAGCATGCTGTCGAGGAGCTTGCCCGCCTGGCCCACGAAGGGCTCGCCCTGCTCGTCCTCGTCGGCGCCGGGACCCTCGCCGATGAAGAGCCACGGCGCGGCCTCGTGGCCGACACCGAAGACCGCCTGCTTGCGCTGCCGGCACAGGCCGCAGGCCGCGCAAACGCGCACCGCCTCGCGAAGCTCGTGCCAGCCGAGGGCCGCGACCGACGCGGGAAGCGGCGCGGGCGACTCGCCCGCCGCGGCCGCATCCGCGTGCGCGGCGGGCCCCACGCCCGGCGCCTGCGCGGTCGCTTGGGCATCGGCCGCCGGGCGCATCGGCGGCTCTTCCTCGAAGCCGTACCAGGCGGCGACCGGCGCGAGCTCCAGCGCCTCCAGCGTGCGCCGATCCATCAGAGCGTGAGGCCGAGGAAGAGCGCGTCCTCGCGCCCCTTCGTGGCGGGATAGTATTCGGGCCGGATCGCGATCTGCTGGAAGCCCACGCTGCGATAGAGGTGGCGCGCCGGCGCGTTCGACGGGCGCACCTCCAGGTACACGATCTGCGCCTTCGCGTCGCGCGCGACCTGGATGACGTGGTCGAGGAAAGCGCGCCCGATGCCCTGGTTCTGCCACTCGGCGGCAATGGCGAAGTTGAGCAGGTGCGCCTCGTCGAGCGCGATCATGAGGATGGCGTAGCCGATCACCGCCTCGCCGTGCGTCACCACCCAGCAGTCGTACCCGGCGGTCACCGAGTCGCGGAAGTTGCCGAGGCTCCACGGGAACTCGTAGAGCGACTTCTCGAGGCGCGCGACCTCCGCGAGGTCGGAGGCGCGCATGCGCCGGTAGTGCAGCTGGGGAATGGGGACCGCGCTCACCGTCTGGCCCTTCGCTCCTCGCTCGTGAGAGCGACCTTGTCGCGCAAGTATAGAGGCGCCGCGTGCTCGGCCGCCACGGCGGCGCCGCGCGCGAAGCGCCGCGCCCCAAGCCTTGCGACCGCGCCCGCGCGCGGAAGGTCGCCGCCGAAGCGCATCTGCACGGAGTCGCGATAGGCGTCGCGCAGCCACGGAAGCTTCTCGAAGCCGCTGCCCGTCGCGGCCCATTGCCGGCCCGGAAGCGGCGGGAGCGAGGACTCGTCGGCGAGGCGCGGCGCGAGCACCTCGTCCCAGTCGTCGCCGTTGCGTGCGTAGGCCGCGAGGTAGGCCTCGTTCATGCGCGCATCGAGCGCGGCGACCACGCGCCGCTCGTTGGACTGCTCGGCGAGCGCGAGGAGCGAGGGCACCGGGACCACGGGGCGGCCGGCAGCGAAGGCGAGGCCCTGGACGACGCCGCACGCGATCCGGATGCCGGTGAAGGAGCCCGGCCCCTGCCCGAAGGCGAACGCATCCATCGCGCCGGGCTGGAGATGCGAACGCCCGAGCACGCGGCGGATCATCGGGAGCAGCATCTCGGAGTGCCGGTTCTCGGCCATCGCCTCCTCGACGAACAGCGCCTCGTCCCGCAGCAGCGCGACCGAGCACAGCTCGGTGGAGGTTTCGATGGCGAGCAGGTTCACCCCGGCATTATAGCCGACGGCGATCCTGACATTTACTTAATATATATCAGATTCTTACGATACATTCATCAAGTAGATTCTAGGTTTGACGCACGAGGTCGAGGGGCGCGAATCGGCCGCCGAGCGCCGCCCGGGAATCCATCGCCCACCAGCGCTCGAGGAAGGTCGCGTAGTAGGCGCGGAAATCGACGGCATGGGCCAGGTTGCCGTTCCCGTCGAGGCGGCGGAGCGCCGGCTCGGCGCCGTGCAGGCCGCCGCGCACCGCGCCGCCGAGCACCAGGTGCGCGCTGGACGTGCCGTGGTCGGTGCCGCCGCTCTCGTTCTCGCGCGGGCGGCGGCCGAACTCGCCGTAGGTCGCGACCACCGTGCGCTTCCACAGGTCCGCCTCGATCAACGCGGAGCGGAGCGCCGCGAGCCCCTCGGCGAGCTGGCGCAGCAGGTTCGCGTGCACCGCCTGCTGGTTGGCATGGGTGTCGAAGCTCGCGAGCGAGAGCCGCACCACCGCCACGCCCGCGGGATTGGCCGCGAGCTGCGCCGCGGCGAGCGCGGCGTTGCCGAACGCCCCCGCGGGAAACCCGGTGCGGAAATGCCGCGCCCCGCCCAGCCGGTCGGCGGAGGCCGCGATGCGGTTCTCCACATCGAGGATGTGCGAGAGCGAGGCGTTGTGCACGCGCGCGCGCTCCGCGTGGGCGAGGTGCGCGTTGCGGACGAACTGCTCGGGGCTCGCGAGCGCGATCGCGCGCACGCTGCGCCCGGCGAGCGGCCCCATGCCGCCTGCGCCGACGACCACGCCCTCCGCGGCGTAGCTCGCGGGGCACGGCGAGCGCTCGATGGCGCGGGCGAGCCAGCCCTCGTCGAGGTATTCGTCGCTGCGCGAGGCGGTGTCCCAGATCTCGATCGAGCGGAAATGGGAGAGGTTCGGATCGGGATAGCCGACGCCCTGCACGATGGCGAGCTCGCCGGCGTCCCAGGCGGGCTTCAGCGGCGCGAGCGCCGGATGCAGGCCGGTGCGCTCCGTGAGCTGCACCACCTGCTCGCGCGCGATGGCGAGGCGCGGGCGCAGGCGGCCGTACTCGGGGTCCGCGAACGGCACCACCGTATTGAGGCCGTCGTTGCCGCCCTTGAGCTCGACCAGCACGAGCAGGCGGCGCTGCGTGGGATCGGCCGCCGCGCGGGCGATGCCGCCCAAGCCGGCGACCGGGATCAGCGCGGAGCGTCGGAGGAAATCGCGTCGGTCCATGGTCCTCACTTGAGTTGGTACGCCGGATCGGCGGCGAGCGCTCGGGCTCGCGCGGCTGGATGGAGGCCGGCGGGAACCGGATCGACCGCGGCGCTCGCGAGCACCAGCCGGTCGATGTCGGCCTCGCGCGGCGCCGCGCCGAGCGACTCCTCCCAGCGGCGGCCATCGAAAGCGTAGTCGCCCATGCCCCGTTCCATCAACCTGCGCAGGCGATCGCCCGGCCGCGGGCGCTGCGGCTCGCCGGCATTCGCCACGCGCACGCGATCGCCTTCCATGGCGGCCGTCACCGTGGAAGCTCCGGTGCCCGCGCGGAACACGCGCTCGACGAACTGCCGCCGCCCGAGGAGCGTCGCCGAATCGATCCACGCGTCGCCGCCGGGCCAGCCCTTCACGTTGGGCGGCCCGAACAGGTCCTGCCCGAGCACGGCGCAGGCGACGGCCGCGGGCCGCAAGTCGGACGGATGCACGTCGAAGGTGCGCAGCGTCCCCGCGACGAGGTCGACCGGGGACTTCACGAGGCTCGCGCGGTTCTGCGGGGCCCAGAACGCATCGGAGAGGAACACCGCGCGCAGCAGCGGCTTCATTTCGTAATGCGCGTCGCGGAAGACCGCGGCCCACCGCTCCACTTCCTCCGCGTCCGGCGCGGGCGAGACGAACTCGCGCCACAGCTTCGCCGCGATGAAGCGCGCCGTCTCCGGCCGCTCGAGGAGGATGTCGATCACCTGGTCGCCGTCGAGGCGCCCGCGATGCCCGAGCACCACCTTCTCGCCGCCGTCGTGGAAGAACGGCCGGTAGCGGTAGGCGCCGGTCGCTGGATCCACGCTCCAGCCGGTGAAGGCGCGCGCCGCCTCCTTCACGTCCCGCTCGCCGTAATGCCCCATGCCGAGCGTGAAGAGCTCCATCACCTCGCGCGCGAAGTTCTCGTTCGGCGCGCCGCGGCGGCTGCGCGCGTTGTCGAGGTAGACGAGCATCGCGGGGTCCTTCGCGATGGCGTGCAGCAAGGTCGCGAAATTGCCGAGCGCCTCGCGCCGCAGCAGCAGGTTCTGCCGGTACATGAGCTGCGGCGCCCTCACCTTGCGCTGGCTGGTGGCGAAATGGTTGTGCCAGAAGAGCGTCATGCGCTCGGTGAGCGGGCTCGGCGTGTCGAGCATCTCGCGAAGCCACCACGCGCGAAGCTCCAGGCCCTCGCGCACGAGCTTGCGCTGCAGCGCCTTGCGCGCTTGCGGATCGCCGCGCAGCTTCGCGGGGCGCTCGATCGGATCGTCCACGAACGCGGGCGCGGGCGTCGCCGCCTCGCGGCGCGCGCCGGCGAGCAGGCGATCGACCGCCTGCTCGCGATCGAGCCCGGCGAATTCGCGCACCTCGCGGTC